>JAYELY010000051.1:0-4790 GCA_034717795.1 Caldifarciminota bacterium | reverse complement strand
GGTATTTTCGGCAACCAGCATTCGCGGCGGCCAGGCCGAGGAGACGCTTTCAAAGATGCGCTCCTCCTGGGATACGGTCAGATGCTACACGGTTATTATCCGCACCCACCAGTCGAAAGGCAACACCACCAAGGATTACACCGTGGACTACAGCTGCAACAATTCGGGCTGGATCAAGACCGTCGTGGTCGGCGGCGACAACAAGGGTTCGGTGGCGGTCTACGATCCGGTAAACGACCGCATCCGGATTCGCTGGGGCGGTGTTGCTCTTCCGATAAGCCTCTCACCGGAATCGAAGAAGACCCAGGGGCTTCGCGGCGAGAAGATATACGAGGGGAGTTTCGGCGCGATGCTCAAACACGCCGAATGGTACCGTTCGCACGGCAGCATTTCCTGGATCGGCGAGGAGACGATCGAGGGCGCGGCATGTGCCGTGGTTGAGTTCAGGACCAGTTCGCCTGGCGAGAATCGAGGCATCGCACGGGAACGATGGTGGCTGGACAAGAAGACAGGATTCCCTTGTAAAACCGAAGGGTATGAATCCGACGGCGTGAGGGCGGAACGCGTTATATACAGTAATTTGAAGGTTAACCCCCGGCTCTCCGAGGATCACTTCAACCTGTGAGGTTTGAATGAAGAGAGCCTTCTGCTTGATTGTCGCGGCATCTTTATCGATTCTCGCAGGATGCGGGGGTAAATCTGACGACCCCCTCACCGTGGCGAACCGGCACTTTGCCGCCCTTGGGAGAGGGGATATAGAAGAGGCTTACCGGTATCTGTGCGACCGTCCGCTCGTGATCGGGGCCGAAAACGGTGAAGAGATGCGATTTCGGGCGAGGCCTGACCTCCAGACCTGCAAGACCTTGATGGAGAAAGCCCCCAGGATTGCCGTTACCGAGATCAAGCGGATGCCTGATCTCTCGCTGGAGGGCAAGCTTGAGGTTTTTCAGATTACGGCGCGTGCCAAGGAGCGAGGTCGCAACCTCGAACGCGCATCTGCCCAGTTTCTTCTCTATCTCGCGCCCAACAGCTGGGGCCGCTGGTCGGTGCTCCTCCCGGCTTCGGCGAAGATAAAAGGTACGATAGCGGACAGTTCGGCGCTCGAACCCTAATCATTGGCTCTGTCTCTAAGATTTCGACACTCGACGGATGAGGGGATGGGTAGATAGAAGTCAGGATGGACTAACCCCGTGTTACTTTAAGTTTCCGTTTTCCGGCTAGTTAGAAGTAGAGCGGGGTTGACAAATTCGGTTTTACGCGTATCCTACCGGTTGGATTTCAACGAACCTTCAATCTACCAATTTGGAGGCAAATTAGATGAAGGCACTTAAGCTGAAGAGGGAGGATCTTTACGTCTACCTGGAGTCGCTCAAGAGCTACGGCGAGCTCTGGGGACCGGTAGGACGGGGAGAGAAGTACGCCTACGCCAAACTGGACAACGTCCGCGACGTTGCGCTCCAGGCGCTGCGAACCATCATCCCGCCCAAGAAGTTCTTCGTTCCCCCTCGCTTCAACATGTTCCGCTACTCGGATGGCGGCTATACCGAGACGTTCGAGGACGTCAAGCCGCGTGTGTTGTTTGGACTTCATCCATGCGACATACACGGGCTTATGATCCTGGACGAGCTTTTTCTGGAACGTTTCCCTGACCCTTATTATCAAAAGCGCCGCGAAGCAACTGCGATAATAGGACTCTCATGCATCCCTGACGACAAGTGTATGGCGCGTTCGACCAACACCCATGCTGTAGAGGGCGGTTTCGACCTTGCCTTCAACGAACTCGGAGACGAGTATCTGGTCTGGGTAGGCTCCTCTCTTGGCGACGACCTTGTGCGGTTGAACCTCGATCTCTTTAACGAAGAAATTGATGCGCAGAACCTTCAGAAGTATCTTGAGTGGCGGCGCAAGCGCGACTCCCGCTACAAGCTCAACTTCGATCTGACCGGGATGCCCGATATCATGGAGCTTTCCTGGGATGCCGATTTATGGCAGGAATTTGCCGACAAGTGTCTGGCGTGCGGTGCCTGCTCAATGGTATGTCCTACCTGCAACTGCTACAATATCCGGGACGTAAGCGATCTGTCACTTGAATCCGGGGTTCGGGAGCGGCACTGGGACAGCTGCATGAACAAGGAATACGCCATGGTGGCTGGCGGTCACAACTTCCGCGAGGCGCGTGCCGAACGTCTCAAGCTCTACTACACCCACAAGCTGAAGGCGTTCATCACCGAGTACGGCAAGCCCTCCTGCGTCGGCTGCGGACGCTGCATCGATACCTGTCCGGTTAATATCAACGTGGCCGAGGTTATACGCGCCCTCAAGGGCCAGGAGGTGAAGGTATGACTGACAACTCTCGGATTGCTGCATCAGCGTCGTCTGCCAACCCTTTCATGCCTGAGCAGATGCGCATCGTTCGCCGATACGACCTTACCTCGGACGTGCGTTTCTTCCAGGTGCGACCGGTTGACATGGAGCGTGCTCTGTCTCTTGACTACAAGCCGGGTCAGTTCATGATGGTCTCCCTTGCGGGTGTGGGCGAGGCCCCCTTCTCAATCTCATCCACCCCTTCCCGTCCTGGAATGCTCGAGTTCTGCATACGCGAGGCAGGCCGCCTGACCGGCGAGCTCTTCAAGTACAAGGAAAACTCCATCATCGGGGTGCGAGGCCCGTACGGCAACGGCTTTCCCCTCGAGAAGATGATCGGCCACGACATCCTCATTGTGGTTGGAGGCCTGGGAGTGGCACCGCTGCGCTCACTCCTTCTATACATCCTTGACAACCGGGATAAGTTCGGCAAGTTCTACGTCCTGCACGGCGCTCGGACACCCGCAGAGATGCTGTTCCGCAAGGAGTTCTTCGAGATCAAGGAACGCGACGACCTGGATTGTCTCTTGACGGTGGATAATGACCCGACCAGCCAATGGCCTTTCAGCAAGGGGGTGGTTACCGATCTCTTTCCTAAGATCAAGGAGCTTGATCCGGACAACACCTTTGCCACGGTGTGCGGACCTCCGGTTATGTACAAGTTCGTGGTGGCCGAGTTCTTAAAGCTCGGCATCCCCAAGCACCAGATACTCATGACCCTTGAGCGACGGATGCACTGCGGAATCGGCAAGTGCGGGCACTGCGCCATAGGCTCGATCTATACCTGCCTTGACGGCCCTGTGTTTTCGTACTGGGATGTCCTTCATATGAAAGATCTGATTTAGGAGCGATGATGGCTGAAACACCAAAACCAAAGGTTGGATTCTACGGATTTACAGGGTGCGCTGGAGATCAGCTTGCGATTCTGCACTGCGAGGATGAGCTTTTGGATATCTTCAACGCGGTGGACGTTCGTTCGTTTCTGATGGCCTCAAGTGATGTTCACGATGACGAGGAGCTGGACATCGCGTTCGTCGAAGGTTCTATCACAACCGATCACCAGCTTGAGTCGCTGAAGGGGATACGTAAGCGTTCGAAGGTTCTCGTGGCTATCGGTTCGTGCGCGTGTTTCGGTGGTCCCCAGGCGGCACGTCTCGGCTGCGGCGACTGGGAAAAGCGATTCAAGAAGGTTTACGGCGAGGTAAAACACACAATAGCCGAGCCGCATGAATCCCATCCATTAGACGAGTACGTTAAGGTTGACTACTGCATCCCTGGCTGCCCCATAGACCGCTACCAGTTCTTCTTCGCTCTTACCCGTCTTGCCAAAGGGATGCCGGTTGAGTTGACCACCTTTCCTGTTTGCGCCGAGTGCAAGTGGAACGAGAACGAGTGCCTGTTGCTCAAAGGCGAGCTCTGCCTCGGCCCTGTTACAGCGGGCGGCTGCGACTCGCGCTGCCCCAGCCACAATCTGCCCTGCGTGGGCTGCTGGGGCCCTGCCTCCGAAGCCAACGTGGCTTCTGAGATCAGCCTGCTCAAGGAGCGCAACTTCTCGGCAGAAGAGATCATTAATAAGCTCCGTCTGTTTGGTGGTGCGGCGATGGTTCGCCGCTTTGCCGACCTCCTGGGCATCGAGGCCGAAGAGCCCGCCGGGAAACCTCGCCCAAAGAAAGCGCGTAAGCCTGTCGTAGCCGGTAAGGCAAAGAAGAAAACCGCTTCTAAAAGTCCCAAGGCCAAATCTGGCAGGAAGAGATAGGAGCCCTGATGAGTCTTAATCGTATAAAGATCGAGTCCCTTGCCAGGGTTGAAGGTCACGGAGGGATCACGGTTGAGTTCAAGGGAGGCAAGCTTTCAAACGTCACCGTTGACATCCACGAGGGTCCCCGGCTCCTAGAGACTATCGCGGTGGGCCGTATTCCTTCCGAGGTGGTAAGCCTTGTCTGCCGGACCTGCGCGATCTGCACCCTTTCGCATCGCTACGCCGCTCTCAGAGCCATGGAGAAGGCGCTCGAGATAGAGATACCTTCCAAGACGCATCTCATGCGCGAGCTGATGCACTGCGGCGAGATGATCGAGTCCAACGCCCTGCACGTCTTCCTTCTGGCGCTCCCCGACTACCTGGGTTATCCCTCTGCAATTCACATGATTCCCGATCATGCCGAGGACATCCAGGCCGGATTGCGGGTAAAGAAGTTCGGCGTCAAGCTGATGGAGCTTACCTCGGCTCGTCCCATCCACGGCGAGAATCCGGTGATCGGCGGCTTCGGTAAATATCCCTCAAAGGCTGAACTCTTGCGCTTCAAGTACGAGGCGGAGTCACTGATCCCTGACGCGGAGCGCGGGGTTGAGATACTTCGCAACCTGCGTCAGCCCACCTACATGGAGGAAGGGATGACCTTCATGTGCACCAAGCCCGAGCATGACCG
>JAYELY010000050.1:0-4822 GCA_034717795.1 Caldifarciminota bacterium | reverse complement strand
ATGTGGTCAACCATTTTCTTCACCGGTTCCTTGGACGTCATATAACCCAAAAACAAGGAAAGACAAAGAAAAGTGCCCCCAGCCATAACAGAGAGGACAAACTTGGAGCTTGCAGAGAAAGGAAAACAGTCTTTAACTCCGGAATAATGCCGGATGCTCATTTGTTGTTCCGAGTTGGAGAAAGTATTAAGTTGACTCACTCAACATGCCTTAATTGCCATGCATGTGGAACACAGAGGAATTTTAATTACACTTAACTGGGCACTTACTTGAGCTTTCTTAACTGCCGGACGATTAAGTGGTAGAATAATGGGGAGGAATGAAAGCGGGGGATCATTTAATGGATAGTCCAAAGAAACCCATCACAACGATAATATATGAAACGGATCCAGCAAGCCTTCAAACTCTCAAAAATCTAAAACAGGAAGAGGGAAGCAGCATTTCTGTTCCATTTCTAAATATCAAGAAGGAGTTTTGTTGTCTATGTTGTCTATTGTAATTTTTGGCTTGGCTGTTGGCTTTGCCCTATTTTTTATTGGTTACAGCAAGAACATGCTGGCATCAAGGGGGCTAAAGGAGGGGACAAAGGAGTGCGATAAACGCAGCGTAGTGGTGGTTATGGCCACGAGGAATGAAGAGCGCGTCATTGAGAAAACGATACGCACGCTGTTTGACGAAGCACCACCCTCATTGCGCACCGTAGTGGTCGATGAATCTTCCGATGCTACCTACCCAATTTTAGATCGCCTAGCAACAGAATTCCCAAACCTGGTTGTGGTTAGACACGAAGGCCCCCTGGGTAAGCCATCAGCACTAAACATTGCCTTGGATCGCGTCACAGAGGACATAGTCCTGTTCCTAGATGCGGATGCCCGTTTTTCCTGGACATCAATCAAGTATTACATGAAGGCCTTTAGCAATCCAAAGGTGAACGCCGTGTTCGCCGATTTTGCTTCCTACAATAAAGAGCGTACGTTAGCTGTTATGTTACAAGATGTCTACTTTTCTTTTGCAAAGGCCTTTGTTTTTTCTGGCCTGTTTTCAAAACCGATATTTATGAACAGTGGGTTCTTTGTCCGAAGGGAGGTATTCGACATCGTGGGAAAATTTGACCCCAAAACGATCGTGGATGATTTCGACCTACGGTTACGAATGGGGGGAAAGAACTTTAAGGCAAGATTCATCCGTGGGCCAAAGTGCGGAATCCAATATGCTTTTCACATAAAGGATATGTTGAACCAACACTGTCGTTGGTTCACGGGGTGGATAAGGAAAATCTTCGAACAGATCGGTAAAGGGCGGTATTCATATGTTCTAGTATTAGGAGGGATAGTAATGCTTGTCTTCTTCCCCTACATCGTTCTCCTGTTGGCCTATGTACTTCGTTTCCCGTTCTTCCTAAATATGGTACTGCCTCTATTCTTGAGCGTGGCTTATTCTGCTTCTCTATCCGCGTACCTTTTCTACGAGGTGAAGAACTGGAGAGAGGCTTTCGTCAACGCCTTTTTGGGGATGTTTGTAATTTACGTGCTTCTGCAGATAACAATCGTGATCTCGTTCATCAAAGCTTTTCGGAGGCGCCAGGCCTGGTACAAGGTAAGGAGGGAAAGGGCGTAGCCTTTAATGTCCGATAGTCCGCTGCTGGGGGTTCTTTTTAAGGTACTAATGCGAGTTGGGTTGCTTTTTAGTGAGGAAATTCGCAGAATCGATAGGAGAGGAGATAGGAGTACATAAGAAATTCAAAAAGCGAGGTGAACTAAGTTGTCGCCTAACAAAATACACCTGAGTATTATTATTCCAACTCTAAATGAAGAAAGATATTTACCTAAACTTTTAAGAACAATTATGGATCAGACTTTTAGAAATTATGAAGTGATAGTATCAGATTCTGAATCAAATGACAGAACAAGAGACATAGCTCAGCGATGGGGTTGCGAGGTTGTCGTGGGTCCCCAAAAAGGACCAGGGTATGGAAGGAACATCGGGGCAAATATCGCTCAAGGTAAGATCTTGCTCTTCCTAGACGCTGATGTCATCTTGCCTACCAGAGATTTCCTAAAGCAGCAGGTGGAAGAATTTACTGCAAGGGATCTGGCAGCAGCTAGTTGCTATAGCAGACCCACCGAGGGGCGACCCCTGTATAGGGGCATCTTTGCCATGGGCAACCTGTACATGCGCCTCTTCCAGGGAATTGATCCTCATGCTGCGTATGCCATATTTGCGAAGAAGGGGGTTCATGAGAAGGTGGGCGGCTTCGACGTATCCCCAGTCTTTCGGGAGGACCATGATTACGCGAAGAGGATAAACAAGTTTGGGAAATTCGGGATCTTGGAGAGTAGGGGTGTCCTGGTCTCTACACGGAGATTTCAAGAGGATGGCCTTATGAGAACATTGAAGCCATGGCTATTATCAGAAGTGCTAAGGCCATTTGGGAAACAGAGCTATAGAAAGTTTAACTATAAATTTGGGCATTATAGAAATATTGACAATTGAACGAGGCAACTGTCTTTGGGCTGGAGAGGCACCCGTTAAAACCATCCAGCTAACAATCAAGCAAGGAGAAACTCCTCCAGCCGGCAAGCTGGAGGGGTGAAGCGCCCTTAGTAAGTCGGAGTGCATGTTTCCTCTTAATCACCGGAGTGCTCCAGGTGTACTTTTAAACGAGGAAGGCGAATCCCAGGAGGTGCAGGACAATCGGTTAACTGGCCCGCGAGAACATTTGGCCAAGGAGCGCACCCTATGCGAATCAGCTTACCAACTTACCCTCACACTTAGCACATGGCTACAAACATCCGGGTGGACCAACGCACCTTTTAAAGGCGAGAAAGCTGGACTCATCTGCTTTCCCATCACTTTTCTTATCACCAAAGTAGGTGTTCTCTTGGTCTCGATCGGTCGCTTCTAGCACATGTTGAGCAGAGCGTGGTAACCGTGGAATACCGGCCGAGACTTATTGCAGCGTTCCTTAAAGGAGGGAAATGGGTAACCTCAGGGAACTTGTAAGACCTCTTAGCCGAATCTGGAAACGCATGTGTGGGAGAACAACGCGCCCTCTTCGGGTGAATGCCGCCGCCTGGCATCTGGGTGCGGTACTACGGGGCAGCATGGTGGCGCTGGGAAACGCGATATTAGCGATAATAAGGGAATTTGTGTGGGTAACATATGTTGGCGTAATATTATTCCTTCTTCCATTGGTTGCGAAATCTCGGAGAAAAGGCAGGCTGCCTAATCCCCCTTTCATATTGTGCATCACCCATGTCGGAAATTTCGATCCACTATTTGTGGTCAGGGCATCCGGACATTACAGGACGAGAGCCGTTTATCAGGTGGATGGGCCATATCCGATTTTACGTTTCCTTTTCAAGGCGTTTTGGCGCTTTCGAGTTTCGCAACGGCCGGAGCTGAAGCCGATTTTGAACAAGAAAACCATGAACGAGGCCGTTTCGTATCTTAAAAGGGGAGGTACTCTCATAATTGCTCCCGAGGGGTATTGGCACTGGGAGAAAAAACTTTACCCCGGTGTGGCTGTTATGGCGCACAGGGCAAATGTCCCTGTGGTACCTGTGGGAATAGAGAACGGCGACGTCTTCGGGCCAGAGCTACGTCATAAGCCTCCTCTCAGAGCCGCGAAAAGGGTGATCAAAGACTATCGTTCGCTTGCTTGCGTGACTGTGCATTTCGCTGACCCCATCCACCCAAGCGCTTCACTGGACGAAAGGGATGATGTTGAAAGGTTGGGGAAATTGGTTGAGGCAAGATTTGATGAATTCTATAGACAATTTTACAATACAAGCGGCCCTCTCTGGGTTGGGTAAAGTAAATCGGCGAGGGTACTGCTCAGAGCTGGTGTACCTCATTGTCGCGGGTGGGCGCGACTCTTGATGCTACTCATCGGGAGGTGTTAAGATGGAAAGACGGGTGCTTGTTATTGGACTTGACGGAGTAGGGTTCCAGCTCATCGAACCATGGATCGAAGGGGGGAAACTTCCCTACCTGGCACATTTCCTCAATGAAGGGATACACGGAAACTTAACAAGTACGATTCCACCCATTACCGGCCCTGCCTGGTCCAGCTTTCAGACCGGGGTTAATCCTGGAAAACACGGGGTATTCGGCTGGACTAACCGTAAGCCTAGTGAATACGGGTTATCGGTGATAAACAGTCACTCGCTTTCCTATCCGACAATCTGGGAGCTGGCAAGCCAGAATGATCGTCGGGTGGTAAGCATTGGGGTCCCGGTGACCTATCCCCCTCGCCCGGTAAACGGGGTCATAATTCCCGGAATTCTCACCCCACGAAATGCCCCTTCTCCCACATATCCACCACAGGCCTACAGTGAGCTGCGCCGCGTTGCCCCGGGTTACTGCTTTTCCCCAGATTGTGCCCAACATCTCACCATCAAGGCCAAGGTACGAGCACTGTCAAGCTGTGCCCAAGGACGGGCAAAGGTGGCCAGACACTTTATGCAAAAAAAAGATTGGGACCTGTTTATGCTCCAGTTTCATTCGACCGATGTGGTCCAGCACGACCTGTGGGGGATAAAAAAGGCCGGGTTAGATCCACTGCTTGTTGTATTCCAAGAGGTCGACCGCCTGCTCGGGGAGCTGGTGGAGATCGCTGAACAAAATGGGGCAAATGTTATTATCCTGTCCGACCACGGGATGGGCCCACTGAAATATACTTTCTCCGTAAACACCTGGCTTCTCGCCCGTGGCTACCTGCAGTTAAAAAGAGGAGCAGCTACCCGGTTCAAACGGTTGATGTTTCAGCTCGGGTTCACACAGCGGCGATTATATCGACTTGGCCGACTTCTCTACCCGG
>JAYELY010000049.1:0-4839 GCA_034717795.1 Caldifarciminota bacterium | reverse complement strand
TCCCATGTGGGCAGATAAGGCCGAGCTTTTGACCTTAGAGAACACCAAGGAGATTTACCCCGGCCTGTGGATCACCGGTATGGCCGCAAACGCCTGCTTCGGCGGGCCACGCATGGGCCCAATCTTCGGCGGAATGTTCCTTTCCGGCCGCAAGGCAGGCGGGGAGATTGCCGCCAGCCTCGCCCGAGCAACAAAGAAAGGCTGTTGAGAACCCCGCGCCTCTCCAACATCCGTATCAAGCACCAGCTTTATGAGATAAACATCCTTGCCGACTGCACCCTCTGAGCAGGCTTGGGGGTGGAGTTAAGACATCGTCCGGATTTCCGCAGAAACGAAACTGAGATGCGATAAAGTAAAGGTTGGCTTTTGGCCGACCTCTTAATCTTTTGGATAAATCTAGGATCTACTTGCTCGCTATGCAGCCCGTGTTCTTGTTGTTGCAGCGATACTTGGGCCAGGATGAGTTGGCAAGACCATTGGCTCCGGTTTGGATCGCGTAAACCTGATCGCTTCAAAGGTAAGCGATGCCTTTGTTATCGATGGCCAGGGAAGCCAGTATCCAAGCATCCGTACCTTTGCTGCCAGGGGTGGATTTCTTTGCTGCAGTTACTTTCCATTTCAGATTGCCGTTTGGATCAACCGCATAAACGGTATAGTAAGCGCCGAAGTAGATGTTGCCGTCAGAACCAACCGTAGGGGGAGCGACATGTCTTGGAACCGGGAACCGCCACTTGAAGCTTCCGTCAGGGTTGATGGCATAAAGGTAGTCATCCCGTTTCAGGGTGATCTCGTTGTAAAGTGAGCCGCTAATGTAGACAGTTCCGTCCTCGCCGATGGCCGGGCCCCACCCACCCGCCCGTAACATACTCTCCTTATATAAAAGATCCTTCAACCTCGCTTCCAGGGCGTTCTAGGGTTGACTATTGCAGGAACTTAAATTCTACTCTTCTATTGGAGGCCCGGCCCTGCTCGGTATCGTTGGTATCGATGGGCTTTTTCTCCCCGTAGCCCATGGGGATGAGGTTGGTGCGGCTGCAACCCACCGAAATAAGGTAGCCTACCACCGACTGCGCTCGTTTGCGCGAAAGCTCGAGATTGTACTCCTCGGTGCCGACGTTGTCGGTATGGCCGGCTATCTCCACCTTCATATCCGGACTCTCCTTGAGCACCTTTGCAAGGCGATCGAGCTCAGGAAAGGACTCAGGTCTAAGGCTGTAGCGGTCGAACTCGAAGAAGATGTTGTTGATCCGCACCGCTGTTCCCTTCTCTTTGATCTCTGAAATCGAGGCCAGGGCGATGTCTTCCGTTATATCCACCGCCTCGGTTTGTTCGGTTAAATCTACGTTCTTTGAAACCGGATAGTAGCCCTCCTTCTCCGCGTAGTAGCCGTAGTTTGCCCCCAGGGGCAGGACGATAAAGTAGCTTCCGTCCTGCGGGTTCGAGCGAAGTTCGCCTGCGTTCTCGCCTGTTGCCAGATCCTCCCATTTTATCGCCGCGGCCAGTGGTTTGCTCTGCTCGTCGGTAACCTTGCCTCTGATGGTCGCCACCGCCTCGGGCCGGGCCTGGCCGGGCAGGGTGATCGAGTAGATGTCGTAGCCGCCGTACCCCTCATACCCACCATACGCCGCAAAGTAGGCAACCTCGCCGGATGTGGAAACCGTGTACCCCCAGTCGTCGCCCGCGGTGTTGATCTGTTTGCCCAGATTGCGAGGCTCGCTCCACTCGGTCCACGATGTCTCGCTCAGCCGGACCGTTTTGAACACGTCCAGCCTGCCAAGGCCGTAGTGACCGTCAGATGAGAAGTAAAGGGTCTTGCCGTCCGGATGAAGGAACGGGGTGCGCTCCGCATAAGGGGTGTTGATAATCGGGCCGAGGTTGATGGGTTCGCTCCAGCCTTGCTCGGTGCGCTGCGAGACGTATATGTCGGTATTCCCCCAGGTGTTGCCATGGAACGGCTCATCTTTGGGGTGAAACTCCCCGATGTTGCCAGGCCTGTCCGAGGTAAAAAGTATCGCCTTGCCGTCCGAGGTCGCGAATCCGTCGGACTCGAAGTATATGCTGTTTATAGGCCTGGGCAGGTGCTGTATCCTACCCCAACCATGCCGGGTCCTGTCGGAATAAAAGATATCGCCGCTTCCAAAGCTCCCCTGGTAGTTGCCGAAAAGGATAAGCCGGTTGCCGTCCGCCGAGATCGAGCAAAGCGACTCGTTCCGCATCGTATTAACCCCCGTAACACCCGCAACACCCGCACCCAGATTCTCGGCCTTACCCCATCGGCCGTTCTCGAATATGGAAACAAATATGTCCTCCTCGCCGAAGCCGTCTGCGCGGTCCTTGCCGGTAAAATAAAGATACCTTCCGTCGGCTGTGGGTACGGGCAACCCTTCGTGAGCGGACGTGTTTATGCCCTGACCCAAGTTGGCGACCACAAGCCCCTCTTCCTCGGCCTCAAGCAGCGCGATTACCTTTTCAAACCGCTCGTCCATGGCATCAAACCACTTCCGATAGCGCTCGTAGACCTCTGCCGCCTGCTCCCACTCGCCGGCACGGATGTAAGGCTCGGCAACGCGTTCCAGCGCCACGAAAGCCTGCTCCCCGGGCGCGCTGCGTTTGATGAACCGTTCGTACCTTTTGATCTCCTCAGGGCCGGCAGGTCCCCTCTTCCTGCTGAGATCTGCAAAGGTCTGCCTCATGGCGCAGCCGGAGAACAAAATCACGGCCAGCCCAGCAACCGCTCGCATGCCCGACAACCTTCGACCCATGTATTACTATGCCGAATAATTCTCATCTGTCAAGCTGGATATGGACGTATCCCACCAGCTACTCCCCATTAGGCCGTGACGACATCAACCGCCGCTGTGCTTCCGGGGTTTACTTCGTGCGCTTTGCTACGGATCAATACAAGGCCTCAAAGAAGATGGTTCTCATTAAGTAAACGAATCCTGAAACGTTGAGGGGGAGCTTAGCCTCCCCCTTTTACTTGACAAGGGCAGAAGGGAGCGTATGATAAAAGTGTCAATAAAGGAGGCGTAAGATGAAACGATTGTTTGCGTTCGTGTTCTTGCCGTTTGTCCTTTTTGCCCTTGAGCCGGTGAATCTTATCAAGGACGCGGGGTTCGAAAAGGACAGCGAACTGTGGCTTGAGCGTTCTAAGATATACGGACCTGGTGGCTTTGACTCCACCGTTTATAACCGTCACGATCCTGACAGTGTCTGTATAGGTAACTACTGCGGTTCAATAGACGGGCGGACAAGACCTGCGGAAAACCTTCCTCAGAATTACGGAGTGAGAGGTAACTTCTACCAGATAATCACATACCCTAAGAAATTGAAGGATCTGGACAGCCTTGAGCTTTTCCATATGTGTCTCTTCCGTACAGAAGGCTCCAAGTATTCTGCCTGGGATTATGGTATAAAGTTTCACTTAACAAGACCATCTGATGGCGTCCTTATCGAGGTTTTTAATAGCTGGAGAGCACTTGATCTTACACCAACTCCTGATAACGCCACTTTCAAACATTTCCCGGACACCATTGCTAATGAAGGGGTGTGGTATAACCTCAGGCGTGATCTTAAAGCAGATCTTATCGGAGTCAAGTGGTTATCAGAAGATATTGAACTGGACACCTTCTTGCTTTCTGAAGCTAGCTACGAGTATTACGGGGCTTGGCGGGGCCAGAAGGTGTTTTTTGACGGCGTACGGTTGACCGGCTATGCCGACTACGACGTTGGGGTGAAGGAGATACTTTCGGGCGATTCCCTGAGGGAAGGTTACCCCTACACCCCGGAAGCACGCATAAAGAACTTCGGACGAGAGAACGCTCCGGAGTTCCACGTAATTGCTGAGGTTTGGGAAGAGGAAACTCGCATCTACTACGACTCCCTGCCGTGGTCGCTTGAGGGAGACACCGAGGACATCGCCTCCTTCGCCGAGTTTACTCCAGACCACCCAGCGCCATACATCCTCACCATCCGCACCGTGATGGAACCTGATGAGTCGGACGAAGACGACCAGCTCTCCAAGCCGCTCATCTACGTAGGCATAGCTGAACCCGTAACACACCCCGACGCCATAACCCTTGAAGTCCGCTCCTTCACCGATCCACTTTACGTTAGCTACTCGATCCCTCAAGGTCAGCAAGGCACCCTAACCCTCTACGACCCGGCAGGCCGGAGGGTTGAGCGAGCTAATATCCGAGGAGGCTCAGGCAAGGTTGAGTTCAACTCTGACCTTCCCTCCGGCGTCTACTTCGTAAGGTTGGAAAGCGCTGACTTAACGATCACAAGGAAAGCGGTGATACTTCGCTAGCTGGGGTGTAAGAAAGCGGTGATGTTGCGTTGATCCCTCACCCTAATCCTCTCCCAGAGGGAGAGGGAACTGCGATCTTTTGTGCTGCGCACAAAAGGAGCATTTAGGGGTCCCAGCACAGGTGCGAAGCAGCCGTGTGGGGTAAAATCAAAGGCGGCCTCGTTATGTCATCTTAATGTAAACTGGCTTTGTTGAAGATATTCGTAGAATCAAATTTTCGTATGTCGCACTCCTTTCGAGATTGCCTGGAATAGAAGGATGATGACATCCATTAGCGCTCTACCCTTTCACGCAAGGGGGCCTCGCTGGGGTAGTAGTAGATAACCTTGACTATCCAGCCGTCATCTGGTTGACCAACGAAGAACTCCACCGGTTGGCTTGGTTCAACATCCTTAATCGCATTCCAGAAGTCATCAAGGGATCGAACAGGATAGTAAGCAAGGTTGACCAGCACCCCGCGAATAGGATCACCGCTGTACATACCCCATGCCTCGGCAGAGCTTCCTTCAAGCACGTCGCTTACAAAAACA
>JAYELY010000048.1:0-4858 GCA_034717795.1 Caldifarciminota bacterium | reverse complement strand
GGAAACCACCTATACCATCAGGGTTACTGCTGGAGAACAGACCAAGGATTTAACCCTCACTATTAAGGAGCTTACTGAGCTTCTGGTAGCCCCTAACCCCTACAAGTATGGCTCACCCGGGCATGACGAAATCAAGTTCATGTACAAGGTTGCTCAGGCAGGCGCCGCTGAGGTTCTGCTGTTGATCGCCGATCCATACGGCAATATAGTCTACAAGGCGACCTACACCTCAGGCGAGGTGGTTTCTCCGGGTCAGCAGGAGATTTCCTGGGACGGCACCAACAGTAAAGGCAACAGGATCGCCAGCGGGATGTACCAGGCGGTGGTTAAGATTACGCTTACGAATCTCAGCACCGAGGTTTTGAAGAAAAACTTCATGGTGATCTGGTAGGTCAGGAGGCAATGATGAAAGCAAGATACGTATTTATAGCGCTTACACTGGTTGTCGGCCTTGCATTTGCCCAACCAGTAACGGAAGGAGTCGGCGGCCAGGGCGCTATGCTCTTTGAAGCAGGCGGCAGTGCTCGTTCGCTGGCCATGGGTCAGGCCTTTACCGCCTTAGCCGATCAGGGCGAAGCCGTGCTCTACAACCCGGCAGGTCTGGGGCAGATTCATTCGGCAAAGCTCTCGCTTTTGGGCGGATCCCTTTACGGGAGTACTTACCAGAGTGTGTTGGCCTACAACATGCCCTGGGCTACTTATGGGACGTTTGGTCTGGCCTATGTGGGAGCATTCGGTGCCCTTGAGGAGACGGTTGATCCATATGGGAATAACATCGACGCCGATGCGGGAATGAGTAACTCCGGCGTGATGATCAGCTACGCCAAGAAGTTCAGCGCCTTTGGTGTTGGACTCGCCCCCAAGATTCTCTTCAGCAGGCTTTCGGATGAGCAGGCGCTTGGTTTTGACGTGGACGTCGGATTCATGTTCTACCCGCTCAGCATCATCCTCGCCAAGAAACTCACCAGCTCCATTCCATACGACCTGGTTACTTTGGGTGTTGCTGGCAAGAACCTTCTGGCAGCTCGTCTTGACTACATGCCGGATAATGATATGGATGAGCCTGCCAATCCTCGTATCGTCCGTGCCGGACTGGGGATCAGGCTGCTTGACAACCGCGTGAAACTCGCCTCTGATGTCTCCTACACGCTTGATGACAACAACGTCTTCGGCTGGTATGAAGGCCTTGAGGTATATCCTGCCAAGCTTCTGGCTCTTCGTGCCGGAATCAACCACAACTTCTTCAGCTTCGGGCTTGGTGTCAATACCGAGCTTTCGCGCAGCGTGGCGCTTGAGGTTGACTATGCCTTCATGATGAATTATGCGAGCGAGTTCCTGCTCGAACCGGTTCATAAGGTATCCTTAAATCTCAACCTGAAGAATGTTGCCGGACTTTGGCTTGCCTCTCGTCCTGCCGAGCTTAACTCCCCGGCCGACTACGCGGAGATTACCGTTAACGGGGCATCCCAGTTCAAGAAACGTATCAAGCGTTGGGTTTTCGAGATCAAGGACGCCGGCGGGAACGTAGTCTATAGAAAAGCCCAGGACGTATACGGCGAGATCGATGAGCTGCCTTCAAAGTTTACCTGGAACGGCGTGAACAGCATTCGCGGCGGTCAGGTTGATAGCGATACCTACTACTACCAGATTACGATTACCGATAAACTCGGTGACAAGATAGTCTATGAAGGGCTTCTCCTCAAGGTAGACTGGAAAGGTGTAAGGAGATAGTAAAATGAAGAAGCTGGTAGTCTTCCTTGCGCTCCTCGTCGTTGTCGGGGGGCTCTTTGCAGACAAGTTCATGGACGATTACAAGGATGCGGAGCGTCTGCTTACGCAGAAGAACTACGAGCAGGCCTATAGACTCTACAACGGACTTATACGGGAGTCCGCCCCACGCGGTTTTGCCGCCGAGATAAAGTACCGTACCGCTCAATGTGCATATAACCTTGGGCGCTTCGAGGTGGCGATCTCGCTTCTGGAAAAGGTCCTGAATGAGGATATCCCCGCAGATGCTCGTTACGCTTATCTTGAGCCGCAGGTGAAGTTCTCCCTGGGGTTGTGCTACTTCCAGATAGGAGAGAACCAGCGAGCTCAGCGATGTCTGGATGAGGCAGAGGCACTGGGCGGAATGGGGATCGCGGATTACCTCATCCGCATGGACTATAAGACGGCTTACGATCACCTGAAGGATAAAGAGTATCCGGTTGATAAGCTTTTCCTTGCTCGCACCCTCATAAACTCCAGGGATCCCGAGTTCTTCAGCGACATCCGGTACCTTCTTACCCAGCTTTCCGATGAGGTTGCCCTTGAGGAACTCGTTGACTTCAGCCGTGCAGAGATGCAGTTTTTCAACCAGGATTATGCCACATCAAAAAACGTCTTCCGCGACTTCATGATCAAGTATCCGCAGACAGCGCTGAGACCCTATGCTGAGTATTACCTTGCTTGTTCCTACTGCCACGAGGATGAGCACCGTTATGCTATCGACCTTTTAAGTAAACTAACCGATCCGAACAGGAGCGGTTACGTTCTTGCGGCTCATGCCTTCTTTATGCGCGGCGAAGCTTATAGGGAACTTGAGCTTGCAGACAGCGCGATGTTTTCGTTCGAGCAAGCCCGAATCGTTGCTCCCAACTCGATGGTCGACTTCTACACCACATACAGGCTCTACGAGATCTACCGAGAGCAATACAAAAACAAGGGTGAGGAGGTTGCTCTAAGCATGGCGAAACGAGAGGCTAAGCGTATGGGAGAGATAGCTCTTCGCGGGCACCAACAGCTCCTTATGGAGAATCTTTCCAGCTACGTGCGGGGCAACATCGAGTTTGATCAGCACGCCTACACTGAGGCTCTTAACTACTACCGTGAAGTCACCGTTGATCTACCTTCACCTGACTATGCCACTGAAGAAGAGCTTTTGGTGTATGAGACGGCCCTGGCCATGGCACTTCTGGCGCTCAACAGGCAGGATAATCGCGAAAGCTATAACACCGCGATGACCATACCTCATACTTACTTCACGGTATTTAAGCGGGATTCGGTTGCTCTTGAGTACGGCGGTGACTGGCGGGCGTATCTCCTCTATAACCAGGCCGATGCAACATACTACTCCTCTTACGTGCGTGGAGAGATCCGTAACATAAAGAGGCGCGAGCAAGCACGAGAGAAGTACCAGGAGATTCTTAAGAAGTATCCTGAGTCCTATATGAGTACCCTGGCTAAGGTTGCTCTGGCATGGTATAAGCTTGAGGCAGGAGAAGGCTACTACGATGAGGCCGTTGCGGAGTTTGATGCCCTTACCAATCCTGAGAGCCCGACTGCTACCCTTAAGAAGGACGCTTTGGTTCTTGCAGCTTACGGAAAGGCGCTCGCTTACTACTACAAAGGCGACTATGCGAACGCTGGTAACTGGTTCCTGGATGAAGAAGACTACGAGA
The DNA here is from genome assembly GCA_034717795.1 of Caldifarciminota bacterium. GTDB lineage: Bacteria > Hydrothermota > Tepidihabitantia > B3-TA06 > B3-TA06 > B3-TA06. The sequence goes on along the minus strand of JAYELY010000048.1, from coordinate 1,418 downwards.
TGGCACTTGGCATTGCTGTGAGACGTGAGGATGCCAGTGAACGTGTGCGCTACAATGAGATTGCGGATAGCCTTATCGACAAGAGTCTCTATTGGCGCGCCACGTGTCTGGAAGCGCTCGGCGGCTACGGTGATGCATTGGTTCTCTACCAGCATATCGCCGATGACTACCCTGATCGCGGAAAGGCGGGAGACGCCTGGCATAAGATTATAGAGTTCAATCTTCGTGGAGGCCGGGTTGAGGTCGCGGTCTCTGCAACCGAAGAAGTCAAGAGCAAGATGACTGTCAATCCCAGGATCTACAAGCCGGCCTACGGGTACGGATTGGCGTTGCTTTACAATCACTACTACACCTCGGGCGATGAAGCAGCAGCCGAGGAGTACGCAAAGAAACTTCAAAGCGAACTGGGAACCACTGAATACATTGAACAGCTCTACTATGATCAGGCCATGCGAGATACCAGCGTCGTGAATATCGGTGATCTGCGGGGGAAGATAGAGATGATCCGGGCGCGTAATCCGCGTAGCACCTACCTGCCTGATCCCTTGTTCCTCCTGAGCCTGCTTCTTATTGAGGACAAAAGTTTCGATGAAGCCAAGGATGTTCTGGTCGAACTCAAGAACTGGCCTGACATCTCGGCTACCAGAGACAGGATGCCCGACATCTCCTATCAGCTCGCAAGGGTACATTTCCAGACAGAGAAGTACACCGATGCAGTCACCGAGTTCGAGGCGTGGACGCGCTACTACGAGACCGGCGAAAACGCAAGGACCGATCTTGCCCCATTCGTCTACTACTTCCTCGGTCTGTCCTACTATAACTTAGGAGACCAAGAGGCTTCACCTCAGGTTCGTGCCGGGTACTACCGTAAGGCTTTGAAAAACTTCGAGGTCATTAAGGAAACCTACGCCGATAGTGATTTCTACGCGGAGAACACAGATCAGGTAGAGAGGTTTATCTCTCAATGCAGAAAAGGAATCGGCTAACGCTTATCTTAGCCTTAACAATTCTATTGTCTGCATCTCCCCTGCTTTCTGCTGCAGGGGAGATGCAGATTACCATTACAGAGGAATACAAGGGAGCAATTCGGGAACAAAAGCCTCATGGGCTCTTCCACGAAAGCGGGGAGGTGAAGCTGGAGGGAGGACTCACTCCGGAGCAGGTTTCTGGTCTTAAAGAGATTATAAACAGCACTGATCTTGTGGTGCTGCGAGATGCGTTACAGAACTCGATCATCCTTGATCTGTATGAGAAGGGCAGCTACGCGGCTCTTCTAAATGAGGCCCGGAGCTATCTTGAGAGATACCCGGAGGGAGACCCTGTATTCCGCCCCCATATCCTCTTCCATGTTGCAGAAGCGCTTTACTATCAGGGGGAATACCAGCAAGCGATGCTGCGTTACCGGGAACTGATGAACG
>JAYELY010000047.1:0-5000 GCA_034717795.1 Caldifarciminota bacterium | reverse complement strand
ATCAGTTTGGACGTTTGTCTGAGGTGGCAAACGGTTCTCATCCATCTCCAACCATAGACTCGCTATCTTAGCCTGTCCGCCTGCAGTAAGCATAACATGGCAAGCGGAGTCAACGGAAAACGACACCTCAACTACACTTAGAGTATCTTCTTTATCCATGGGGATAGAAATTGGACCCTCCTGGTAGGCCTCGACCAGCAAGGGCGTTACACCCGCAACGCCCACTGACACGAGCATCATCACTGCTACAAACAACTTTTTTTTCATTGCTGACCTCCTTGATGTTATTTGGTGATTTAGTATAGAGGGATGTTTGGGAGATGTCAACGGTTTCGAGCTCACAGCTGACAGCCTACAGCGGTCAGCCGTGAGTCGTCAGCTTAGTCCACTTTGGCCGTGCGGCTTGAGGTTGTTTCACCCAACGCCGTCGCCGCCGTTTCTGCGAAGCGTACGCAACGCCGCAGGGACCACGAATGGTTTGATACCCTCGCATGAGCGGGGATGTTTCTTTATGATGCAGACATTTCACTGGGTGATGGTTTTGGCTTGACAGGCCAAAGCTCGTGGCTAGAATTCAGGCACTATGCATCGAAAGGATGATAAAGTTCAGGGGATCTTCATCTCAGAGATGGAGATCTCAAAGGGTCTTCTCTTAAATATCTTTACCAAGTTCCTTGACCGCATCTCTCCTCGCAAAGAGGAGGTGAACGAGATGAACTACTTCCCGGTAAGGGACTGCGATACCGGCGACAACCTGGTGGTTACCCTTAGAAGTATTCTCAGGGGGATAAGACAAAGCAACCACCTGTCAAAGAGGGAGTTGATCGAGAATCTTCAGGAGGAGATACTGCTGGAAGCGGCCAGGGGTAACGCCGGGATGATCTTTACCGGCTGGTTCGCGGGTTTCCTCAACTATCTTGCCGAGGAGCTTCTCCTTAACTCGCAGAACCTGGCTCAGGCCATGGACATGGGAAGGGATTGGGGGTATCGGGTGTTTGCCGAGCCGCGAGAGGGAACCATCCTCGATCCCATCGCTAGCTCTGCTCAAACCGCCTTAACTCTCTATGAAAACGAAAAGAACCTCGTCTCTCTGTTTGAAGGAATCATCTCTCAGGCCAGGGTTGCCGTCGAGAAGACCACCGACAGGTTGAACGATCTGCTCAAGGGAAAGAATACACCAGAGGAGATCAAGGCGCTGCAAGCCAACCATGTGGTTGATGCCGGCGCGCTGGGCTTTTTGATCTTCCTGGAGGGCTTGCAGGAGGCGATAGCAGAGGCGATCAAAGAAAGGGCAGGGGTGGTGGTAGTGATAAAGGGGGAAGAGGATCTCAACGAAGATGCGCTTAGGGAAGCATTCCTATCTTTAGGGGACAGTCTGGATATCAACATCTCACCTTCCCGGAAAAGGGTGGCTTTACACATCCATACCGATTCCCCACAGAGGGTAGCCGAGGTCGCAGAAAGATTCAGCGAGATAAGGGAGTTCAGGATAGAAGACCTAACCGAGGAGGAATAGATCATGGACACCTCAGCCCGAATAGGTATAGTAACAGACGAGGCGTCCAACCTGTCGCCGGAGTTCGCTCTAAAGCACGATATCGAAGTAGTCAAGTATCCGGTCTGGTTCCCTGATGAAGATGAGGAGATCAAAGACACAAAAGCCCTTTATCAGAGGATGAGGGAGATCAAAAAGATGGCCAAGACCTCTGCGCCGCCGCCTTTGAGGTTCAAGAAAGCCTACAAGAGGTCTCTTGAGAAATTCGATAAGGTGCTGGTGATTCTCCTATTCAAAGGATGGTCAGGCACGTTTGATTCGGCAACCCGGGCCAGAAACCAGATGCCAGCAGAAGAGCAGGAGCGGATCGAGATATTCGATACCCACCTGGCCTCGGTGGCTGAAGGGTTGGTGGTCTGGAAGGCCCAGGAGTTAGCTAATCAGGGCAAAGAGCTTTCCGAGATCCTAAAGATACTGGAGGAATTCAAAGGGGGTGTAAAACTACTTGCTTTTATGGAGGATCTTGTCTGGCTGGTACATGGCGGCAGACTTCATGAACCATGGGCCACGCCGGCCCTGGCTCTGCAAAAGGCAGGGGTTCGTCCGGCTATAGGGATTGTGAACGGCCAGGTAAAGATGACCGGGCTCAGGTTGTTTAGTAAAGATATAATTGCAGCAATAATAAATGAATTAAAGAGGGTTTCTCGGAAAGGAAAAGTCAGGCTGGCCGTTGCCCATGCCGATGTTTCTGAAGAGTCTCTATCCAGGTTGAAACAAGGGATCCGGGACCTCGACGCCGAGCTTCTGTTTGTCTCGCAGCTGACTCCTCTGATAGGCTCACACACCGGACCGGGAACCATAATGGTTGCTTATCACCACTAGGTTTGGGTGCAGAGAAGTGCAATAGCAGCAAGACTGATCGCAACATCTTCCCAAAATCTATTCGGCCTTTTGATCTACGGTTGATTTTGAGTCCTGAACGATATGGGGCTTAGCGGTCAGTGGGTTCGAGCCTCTTCAGGATTCTCGGGTTCCTCCAAGTCATCCTCTTTGATATTGAGTGTGCGGCCCTTCCAGGTGTTCTTGCCGGCAATGGTCATGACCATTGAACGCATGGCTATAAAAACCCATAAGAAAACGATAACCGGGTAGAGGAGCGTTAGATATAAAGGATAGTGGAAACGCAGGTGCGTTATTCCCCACAGGATAATTGAACATACTACGGTGATGAGGGCGAGCACCACCGAGGTTTCAGAGACGCCCACTCCGGTTACGGCTAATCCAAGCGCGAGCACCGGCAGGATGAATACCGTAGTAATCCACAGCCAGACCGGTATGTATACGAGTAGATTGTTGCCGAAGGTGGCATAAAGATTCTTGCTGAACCCCTCGGAGACCTCCCCAAGGTTGGTATACATCCGGCAGGTGATGTAGTTGCCCGCGTCCACTATCCTCCAACGTAACCCTTGCGCCTTGATCCTTCGCCCGAACCAGACATCATCCAGCACTTTTTGCTTTGCGGCTTCATAACCACCAATCTTTTCATAAGCCTTGCGGCGAAAGAGCATGAACTGACCAACTGCGAGGCAAAAGGCAGATAAGCGAGTTCTATGCGCAAAACCGACAGGCAAAAAGGAGTTGATGCCGAAGGACATAACGGGTATGGTAAGTTTTTCGCCCAAAGATTTAGCTTCTTCCCTGGGCAGGGCGGTGAGGAAATCGGCCTCTTCAGCCTCAAAAGCTGCCACCGCTTCTCGCAGGGTGTTTGGATGATGACGGGTATCGGCATCGGTAAAAAGAAACAGTTCTCCGCTTGCAACCCCTACCAGCTGATGACACGCCCAGTGCTTGCCTATCCAACCCTCAGGTAAAGGCTCGCCCTTACGGATTTTCAAGCTTTTGTTCTCTTTCGTTAATCTTCCAAGCAGCTCCCATGTCCTGTCCGTAGACTCGTCATCAAGGACGATCACCTCAAAGTCAGGGTAGTCCTGAGCCAGAAGCGAACGCACGCATGCGGCGATGTTTTGTTCTTCATTACGCGCAGGCAGCAGAATCGAGACACGCGGGAAGCGAGAGGGCGCAGGATAGTCTCCTAACCTGCGGAAGCTCCTGGTGTTGCTTAGGGCAATCAGCAATAATAGCAGGAGGAAGACGATAGTAATAACCTGAATGTTTATCCAGATATTACTCAAGATGCCCTTCTGAGGAGCCTTGCGATGTAGGGACGAGGCTTTATGGATTCCTTCAAATCCACCCGATGCTTGTACAGGAATATCGCCATGTTCCCTGCCCAGATGGCGAGTATAGGAATCTCCACCCCTCGAACAAACAGGCCGAGCAGGATGAGATAGCCGAGGAATGCGAGCATGGCGAGGATGATCGCCCAGGAGTCAACGGTCTGCAGGATGAAGAATACCCCCATGAGTATGCCAAGCACCCCGATCCCTTCCCAGAGGGTGATTCCGGTCCACACCCCCAGGGTCACTGCCACTGCCTTGCCTCCCCTGAACTTAAGAAAGGGCGAGAACGCGTGCCCCAGGATGGGAGCCAGAGCAACCGGTATCAGCATCCATCCATTGATGCCGAATACCCAATGAGCCAGCCCTACCGGAACAGCGCCTTTGCATAACTCCAGAATTCCTGCAGGAAGACCTATCTTCCAGCCGCCCGCCTTCCATGCATTCATAGCACCGGGGTTGGCATCGCCGTAGACCCTGACGTCTTTTTTTAGTAGCAATCTCCCCATCCATACCGAGAACATCATCGAGCCGGCAGCAAATCCAACGCCTGTCCAGAGAAAAACCTTGAGAAGGTCAGCGCTCATCTGGCTGCACCCTTTTGGCAAATCCCAACCATCTCTGAAAGGTGCGTCCTGCCATAAATCCAGCGACCACAGATCTGCGCCCCGCCATAACTCTACCATATCCATAATGCATATTTTGTCAACCTGAAGTGATGCTATTCTTTCAATCGGTGAATTTTCGGTGCGGTTTACTTTTGTTTGAGATTTCTACTTTCCAGATGGCAGGGCCTGAAATGGTGAGTCAAGTCTTGACAGAGGAATAATTGGGACTACACTTCCAAAGGTTCCTAAAGACGTTGATTTAACTCAAAAGGAGGAGTGATGATCAAACGTATAACTATAATATCCGTGATGACTCTCGGTCTTGTCTTTCTGGCGGGTTGCGGGCTCCTCGGGGACACCGAGGATCCTACGGTTTCCATCACCCAGCCTGCGGATAATGCCGTAGTCTCAGGGACTGTGGAGATCAAAGCCACCGCAGACGACAACGAAGGCGTGACAAAGGTCGAGTTCTATGTGGATGGTGATCTTGAAGGCACCGACAATGAGGCTGCCGATTTCGAGTACTCCTATTCCTGGGATGCGAGCGGCGAGACCCCGGGCTCAAGCCATACGATTCAGGCCAAGGCATACGATGCGGCGGATAATGTCGGCGAATCCTCGGTTATTACGGTTACTATCGCCGGGGGCGGCGGGCCAACC
>JAYELY010000046.1:0-5013 GCA_034717795.1 Caldifarciminota bacterium | reverse complement strand
TCGTTCTGCCAGAGCGAACGCACGTTAGAAAGCGCGGCAAGCACACTGTCCGCCTCCTGGATACGACCCGAATTCAAAAAATACGCAACCTTTTCCAAAAGAAGCGGCGATTGATCGCTCGCACTCATAATATCAAGCCGCAGCCACAGCGAATCGGCCTCCCTAAGCCCTCCAGAACGATATAGGGCGGTAACGAGCTTTGCAAGAACCAGGGTATCTTCAGGATCGGCGGCGTGAAGTTTCCAAAGCGAGGCCACAGCGCTTGAGTCCTCTCCTCCAGCGATCTTGTACTGGGCTAGGAGGAACTCCGCCTTTGCCATAAGATCCTCGTTCTTGCCTTCGCTCGTAAGGCGCTCCAAAAGATGCCTGCCCAGACGAGGGTGATCGATCAAGCCCGCGCCGATGCCTGCCCAGTAGAGATAGGAATCCTTGCGTCCTGCCGGTCGTGCGTGCAATAAACGTTTAACGTCTTCTGGCTCGGCCATCTCGCGCTCGACCTTTGCCGCCTGTTTGAAGAAATCGATCTCCTGGTCGTACTCGGCGTCGGCAAACGCTGCCTGAAAGTTATCGAACTCGTTGTACTGCCTCAATGCAAAGATAAGATCAAGGGAGCGCTGCCACAGATCTGCAGGCAAGGTGGAGAGCTCTTCAGCCATCTTTCGATAAAGCCTTAGTGCCTCCAGGTTTCGCCCGCGTGCTTCTTCCAGGATAGCCAGCTCACGGCAGGCAAGGAAGTAAAGGGTATCGTGCGGAGCCACCGAGAGGATCAAGGAAAGTTTTGCCGCGGCATCAGTCGTATCAGCCTCGGCAAGCGAGAGCCTGGCAAGCTCGTAAAGAACAGGATAGTTGTGAGGGCTTTGCGGTCGCGTAAGATAAAGGGTTTCCCAGCCGCTCTGCGCAGCTGTGGTATCTCCACGCGCAAGCTGAACATATCCAAGAAGGAAGGTTATTTCATCCGCGTAGCGGCCTTCAGGGTAGTGGTCAAGGTAGTCAAGCGCCCTCTCTACCTTTTTCAAGGGATCGCGTATCTCGGTTACAAAAAGTCGGTAGAGCGCATCCTCGACCAGGCGATCGGCAGGGAACTGCCAGTAAAGGTTCTCGTAGCGCTCTCGCGCCTTGTCAAGATACTTCACCTTGCCGTCACGCAGATACAGCCTTTCGTAAGATAATGCAGAGTAGTAGAATGCCTGGGGGGTGGAGACAGTGTCGAGAAACGCTATCGCTTTCTCATAATCCTTGGCGTCCTCGAAAAGAACCTTGCCCTTCTCCGAGGAACTTGTCGCCGAGATGAGTTTCTGGAGCGCTGCCTCTGCGTCCTTGATCTCGAAGTAGCGCAGGAGTTCAAGCTCTCTTGCAGCTTCTGTCCTTTCTGTGGCAAACGGTGCGCGTTCAAGATAATCCTTATAGACCTGGGCAGCCTCAATGTAGCGTTTCTGGGAACGTAATAGCCTTGCTCTTCTCAAAATCTCTTCTGAGCGCACAAAGGGTGACGAGATAAGCAGACGTTCGTAAAGTGGATAATGTTCTTTATCTGTAAGTATTTCAAGCGCCCGCACGTACTCGTCATAGGTACGGAATCTTGCTTCGCCCAACGCCTTTGAGTCGAACTCCTCTCCTGCAAGCAAGCGAACCCGTGCCTCAAGTGAACGGTCGTAGGAGGAAAAGGGAAGTCTCCTCTGCGCCTCCTCGTATGTCTTTACCGCGCTCCGGTTATCGCCCAGGGCGGCGTATGATTCCGAAAGCGGCAAAAGCGCATCGTAGCGGCGCTGATTTACCGCCGAGGAGTAAAACTCAACTGCATCTTCGTAAAGCGAAAAAGCCTTAAACAGATCGCCCAGGATGCAGGCCTCGGTAGCAGAAATCCGGGAGGGCTTTCCCATTGCAAGCCCTGCCTCAAGCGAAGAAAGGCTGTCACCGCGCGAAAGCGCGGCCTCGATCTGCAAAGCTGCGATAGTAGCGGCAACCTCAGGATAGGTCTCTTCAAGATCGACAAGATAGACACGCAAGAGATCGTAGCGCCCTGCGGCAAGAAGCACCTTCGCCCCAACAAGCCGGATGTCAGGGTCATCTATACTCATATAGATGTCGCGCGCCTTCTCGTACTCCTTGCGCTCCTCAAGCTCATCTGCCAGTCTCAACTTAGTACCCTGCGAGAGATCAAATCGGGGATAATCGGAAAACAAGGAGTAGGCCTTACCCGCTTGAGCGAGCTCAAGTGCCGAGACAACAGCCTTCTCTAACGCCTGCGGTGCAGGATCAGCTGCGTCTCTGAGATGGCGATCAAGATAACGCAGCGCCTTTTCGTAGCGGGCAAGGGCAAACGCGGACTGCCCGGCAAGTAAAAAAGCGCTGTCCACCGCGTCGAACTCCGGCTCCAGAAGCAGCTGCTCCATCGCGTAGAGGGTTGGGCCATAAAGCCCGCTGCGGTAAGCCGCCACCGCCTGGTCAAAATCCTCCCGCAGTGTGAAGGCTATAAGAAGAAACAGAAGCGCGTTCATCTCGACTATGGCCCTTTTATGCCGTCAACATCCCGCCGTCCACGCGAATCACCTGGCCGGTGATGTAGGAGGCGTCGTCTGAGCAGAGGAACCTGACTGCCTTTGCCACATCCTCAGTGGTGCCGAAACGCTTGAGCGGAATCTGCGCAAGATAGGCTTCTTTGATTTCATCCGAGAGCGCGTTGGTCATAGGGGTCTGGATGAAACCCGGTGCTATACAGTTAACGGTGATATTGCGAGCGCCAAGTTCGCGGGCAAGGGATTTGGAGAAGCCGATAAGTCCTGCCTTGGATGCGGCGTAGTTGGCCTGGCCGACGTTGCCCATCTGTCCCACAACAGATGAGATGTTGACTATGCGCCCCCAGTGCGCCTTGAGCATGGGCCGCAGAAACGCCTTGCAAACGTTGAACGCGCCTGTGAGGTTCACCTTGAGAACCAACTCCCAGGCAGCGGCGTCCATACGCATGAAAAGGGTGTCACGGGTGATGCCTGCGTTGTTGACGATAACGGTGATCGGCCCCTCTTCTTTCTCGACCTTTGAGGCAAGCCCGGTCATCTCTTCAAAAGAAGATACGTCGGCCTTGTAATACGCGGCCTTGCCTCCACCCTTTTCTATTGACTGCGTGGTTTCGACGAGTCCTTCCTCATTCAGATCCAGGAGCACAACCGGATAGGATTTAGCCAACTGGACTGCAATGGCCCGCCCGATCCCTGCCGCTCCGCCGGTGATTAAAGCTTTTCTTTCTTCGTTCAAAACTCCTCCTAACGCAAAAGGGTCATCATTCCCTTGTTTCGCTCCGCTACCCTTGAACCCTCTAAGGTTTCAACTATATAGAAATAAAGCCCTGAGGCAACCGGCCTTCCTGCATCGTTCGTGCCGTCCCAGAAGGCGGTCCGGCTGTAGCGGCTTATCTCGGTGGGCTTTTCATCAAGGATTCTAACCCGTTTGCCGGCAAGGTTATAGATAAGAACCCTGAAATCCGGGTACTGGTCTGCGGCCTTTTCCTCGTCGGTCGGCTCGTAAACGATGGTTGCTCGTTCGTGCTCGTGAACGTTAAATGGGTTGGGATAAGAGTAGACATGTCCCAACAGCAAAACCGCTATCTCCAGCCTGGCCGTCATTACGCTGTCTGCCGGAGAGATCTCGGTAACCGACGCACCTGAGGGAGCGCCGTCGTAGAACCTGCTTGAGGGAGTAGATGAGTTGTTGAAGCCGAAGCTGTCGTCCGACCATAGATCTGATGCCCGGCCCGAACCAGAGGTAAAGAGATAGTCCGGATCACCGTCCGCCTGCATGATGCCGACCAATGGATTCTCAAGGTCGCTGTTGGTTTCCTTAGATTCATCCACGTGAAGAATCAGGAGTCCGTCACCCGGAAGTCCCTTATCGAAACCGATCCTTTGACGGTTCTCCACAAGGAAATACTCACCACTCCCAACCGATTCAAATGACCAATCGACCCCAGAAGGATTAGGGAATATCCTGTAGGCTGAAGGGGACGCCGATGATGTGGGAAACCATGCATTCTCGACCAGTTCTAATCTGTCTCGCTCAAGCGCCTCCGGCTCAACCCAGCCCAAAAAATACTTGCACCACGCGCAGAGATGAACAGGCGAGGAACCCGGTGGGTCTCCTGCCCAGGAACCCGAAGCCATAAGGCAGAAGTGACCTAAACCTGCTTTTCCTGCATTAACGCCATCAGTTATATAGAGGTCGGGCAGGCCGAACCCGTGCCCCCACTCGTGACAGAAAACACCGATGTTGGACATCTCGTCCCGAGGTGGATCGGAAAGCTCAGGATTCATGGTGTAGACGTCTATCTTGACACCGTCGTTGGTCTCATAAACCCCAGGACCACCGTAGTATTCCCAGCCTGAAAGCGAGAACTCGTGCGACCATATGTCGTCTTCATCGCCTGTCTCCTCTGCACCGTAGCCCACATGTATGACTGTAAAGATATCAACGTAGCCGTCGCCGTCGTTGTCGTAGAGGGAGTAATCAACGTAGGGATCCGATTTCTCACACGCCTCCCGAACCAACAAACCGGCGCATCTAGGGTAATCTCCAAGTCCAGATTTATTATTCACATAATAGGTTGATGAGTGATCAGCTTCGTATGGCCCGTAAACCTGACCTTGAACGTCAACCCTGCCGTATGAGACCTCATCGTAGTACTCGTGGGCGGTGCCTGGACTCCACGGGCCATCGAAAAGCATCCGCTGGAAATCTTCGTTGCTATAGGTCGCACCAACATCTGAGTATTGCATCAACACTACAGGGAAGCGCTTCGGCCCTTCAACCGCCAGTACCCTCGTATCCTCGGATGGTGCAGGGGTTATAGCTTGATACCGGTTCAATCCCAGTTCGCGATACCGCTCCCAGGCCTCCTCTGGGAGCTTAACACCGGCTCGCGGCGGCATCAACCACAGGAATACAAGTATGGTCGCAGATAAGTGCATAGAGGTTACTTCTTCGGCTGCTCCTTCTCCTTCATGGAGCAACGGCCCTCGAAGA
>JAYELY010000045.1:3097-5030 GCA_034717795.1 Caldifarciminota bacterium | reverse complement strand
AATTCCATTCGATCATCGCAAAATCATCCAGGATTACATCTCACAAACCTAGTTTATACCGGGGTCCCCGCAAAGGGACGCAGTTCCTTTGTGGGGTAAAGCTCGTAGGGGCCGACCTTCAGGTCGGCCCGCATTGGTTCCCCTCCCCCTTTATCCCCCTCCACAAAGGGAGGGGGAATGATACACTCCTTCGACTTCGAGGAAGTCGTCGTCATCGCGACCGACCGAACCGACCGAAGGGAGGGTGACGATCTTTCATTCTCCCTATCCCCTGCGCCGGATAGCTCGTAAATCTACCCACGCTGTCATTGCGAGGAGCGTTAGCGACGAAGCTCCGAAGGGTGACTGTAGGGAACAATCTCATAGCTCTATCTAACGTATGGGATTGCCGCGCTCACTACGTTCGCTCGCAATGACACCCTCACCCCATCAAGAGGGAGGGATGATAACCCTCACCTCTAACTCCTCTCCCAAAGGGAGAGGAGAACCATACTTACTCCCTCTCCCCCGGGGAGAGGGAAGGGGTGAGGGAAATATTGACAGGCTGCGTCCTGTGCGTATCCTACAATTAAAAATCAACCATAAGGAGGAGAATTGGCCATAACCATTGACGACTTCAAGAAGATAGACCTCAGGGTTGCTAAGATTACCGAGGCTGAGAGAATTGAGGGAACCGACAAGCTCTTAAAGCTCAAGGTTACGCTTGGCGTAGAGGAACGCCAGCTTGTGGCAGGCATCGCCCAGGACTACCCGACTGAAGAGCTTCGAGGCAAACAGATCATCGTGGTTACCAACCTTGAGCCGGTCACAATCCGCGGGGTCCAGTCACAGGGGATGCTTCTTGCCGCGATGAGCCAGGGCAGGGTGATTCTGGCTACCATGGACGCCGAAACAGAGCCTGGCTCCAAGATCCTTTAGGATGTTCGACACCCACACCCACCTCTGCCACCGCGCGTTCCGCGCCGATCGTGAGGAGACGTTCGAGCGGGCGCGTAAGGCAGGCGTTTCGCACATGCTTGAGATAAGCTGGGACCTTCGCTCCTCAGAGGCCGCCATCCGCTTTGCCGAGGATCACGACGGGATATGGGTGGCGGTGGGTTACCATCCACATGACTCAAAGGACACCCGTAACACACCTGATTATCTAAAGAGGCTTGAAGAGTTCAGTAAACATCAAAAGGTCAAGGCCATAGGCGAGATAGGGTTGGACTACTACCGGGATCTATCGCCGCGGGATGTACAGAAGCGGGTGTTCGCGGAGCAGATCGAGCTGGCTGAGGCGTTAAAACTTCCAATAGTAATCCACTGCCGTGACGCGATGGACGATGTTCTGCCCATCGTGGAGGAACGCGGTTATCACTGGGGGGTGTTCCACTCAGCAGCGGCGGACAAAGAGCAGGCAGATAAGATCGTCCAGATGGGTTTCAACCTGGGGATAAACGGGACGCTGACCTACAACGGCAAGCGGGCGAAGTCGTGGATACCTCTGATTCCGAGAGAGCGATTATTGATAGAGACCGACTGCCCCTATCTGACCCCTGTACCCCATCGCCGCGAACGCAACGAGCCTGGCTACGTGAGATACGTGGCCGAGGCGGTGGCGGATGTGCTGGAGACATCGGTTGAGGAGATCGCCGAGCTAACGGAAAGCAATGGGAGGAATCTTTTTGATATCGAAGCCTAAGATAACCCATGTGCACCCTAAAAAGAGATTGGGGCAACATTTTCTTAGACGCAAAGAGATTGCGCAGAAGATAGTGGACAGTCTCAAGGTAAGTGCCGAGGATACCGTTGTCGAGGTTGGCGCCGGGACCGGCGAGCTGACAAGGCTGATTCTAAAAAACGCCGGACGGGTAGTGGCGGTCGAGGTTGACGAGGCCTGCTTCCCCACCCTCCAGGTGCTTGCCGATCTCAATCACAATCTTGAGTTGTT
>JAYELY010000045.1:0-2997 GCA_034717795.1 Caldifarciminota bacterium | reverse complement strand
CGGACACGGTGATCATCTACTCGTCCGGCTATAATAACGTGCTGCAACGCGGGGTATGGAACAGCGTTTACTTCGAGCGCAAACTGGGAAAAGAACTCTCCCTGACCATGAATGAGTGGTATTCAATAAGCTGGGACTCTCTATCCAAGGACCTTCGCCGCAGCGCGTATAACACCGTAGGTGTAATCTACAACCCTGCCCGGTGGCTCGCGATCAAAAGCGGCCTCACCGGTTCTCGTTCCATAACCGAAGAGGCCGACGGCAGCCAGGGCTACACCCGCTACAGCTCTCAGGGATTTCTGAGGACTACCGTGTCCACCGATCTCATATACTCCTATTACGACGTAAGATACGGTGAGGAACGTTCAGCCGTCTCAGGACCTGCGACAGGCTGGTCCGAAGATGAGATAAGGAAGGACGCAGCCACCGTAAAACTACGTATGGCCCCGTGCACATTGAGTGTCTACCATCATCTGGATCGCCACACCACCTGGTCAGACGGCGGCGATACGCTGAAAGCGGCGCTTTCCCGCATACCTTTTCTCAAAGGGTACCTCTTGAGCGGAACCGAGTTCGGCCGCCGCCGCACCAAAGGATACTCAGATTACGAGGAACTGGGGGCTAAGTTCTGGGTCAGGGATACGCTGAGGATTACTTCAAATGTAGGACTCTCTATCGGCGGCTCCTACATGCTGGATACGCTCACAAACAACCTGAAGGAAGATCTAACGTACAGCGAGAACGAACGCAACCTGAGCGCACGCGTAAGTTATGTCCCATTCAAACAGACAAACCTCCAAATTGAGCTGGCAAACGAACAAAACTCTCATGATCAGGTTAACGACTACTACGATGAAGAATCATTTGAGAATTCTTTCACAGGCAGTATCTCGCACAACTTCTACAGACGTCCCGATCATGCGAAGAATCTATGGACCAGGGCCATCAACATGATATCACCGGGCTACATCTACTTCTCTCACAGCTTATCACTTAAGCGCATCTCGACACCGGATTCGGCCAACGCCCTTGACCGGGATAACTTCAGGGAGCGTCTAAGCCTTTCAGCAACCCTCAGACCCCAGGAATATCTCTCAACATACTTTACACTGAGTCATTACATCCAACGCACACACTACACGGACACAATCAACACAAGCTACGCCGTCAGTTCAAACGAACGCAAATCAAGCAATGCATCGTGGCATCTTGACCTTGAGATTCCCCGCTACCTGGCTATCTCAAACTCGGCAGACCTCTACTTTGATTGGACAAGATACTATAACGATTCCACCCTGAATAGAGCCGACAGAACCTGGAGGGAACGAATCTCTGCGACCCTGTTCCCCCAAGCCACGCTCCAGCCGGGTGCCAATGTGAACTGGGAGCGTTACGAAAACTGGCGCATTTTCTCAGGCGCATTGGTGCGCAGCGGGCTCAAGGATATATTTGAACAGCGCTACAGCATCTCTTTCGTCCAAAAACGCAAAGAGGAGACACCGAGACGGTGGTGGCAGCACTGCCGGGAACAGGAGTGGCTGAGGATTACAGGATTTGCAGGTATAAGGATGGAAATAACACCTGCCGAACCCAAGGGGTTGTGGCAACAAAGCCGGTTTGCAGGGATAGAAACCTCGGTCCGCCCCTGGCCATATCTTTCATTAAACGGCAGGATAAAATTTACAAGGAGCGACTATGAAGTGCCTTTTGAGGCTTCTTGCTTTCTCAGCAGTTCTTTCTAGTTTGCTGGCAGGATGCGACCTCTTTAATCCCGAAGACTACGCCGAGGGTCTCAGCCCTGTAGATTCCATGACCGTCTTCCACAATCTGGTTAACGCTTACAATACCCTTGACTACGAGGCGTTCCTTTTATGCCTTGACCCGGATACCTTCTGCTTCGTGCCAAAAGATACCACCCAGGGTACGTACTATAAGCCGTGGGGCTATGAAGAGGAGGACGTGCTGACATTCGCTATGTTCGAGGAATTTAAAACCGACCGTCGGATCCCTCCCCTGATCCTTCAGATAGATACCACTCGCTTCTTCGCCACAGACACCCTCGCCTCCCTGCACGCAAACTACCTCCTGATTACGCCTCTTGTGGAGTACGATACACTGGCCGGTGGATTTGAGCTGAAGATCCGAAAGCGAGGGAACTACTGGTACATCTCCAACTGGCAGGACGTAGCAGGCGAAACCCTATTCGTGGAGCACGAGACAGAAGAGGGCGAAACTACAATAGATACAATCGCCCCGAAGATAACCGAACATGACTGGAGCGATTTAAAGATTTACTTCCGCATGGAGGTCAGCAGGTAGTTGTGGAAGTTATTGTTCTAAGATGGATGCAATCTTGCTTGCGGCCCCGCGCATATCAAGGAGGATCAATCCAAGATTGGCGGCTGGACGGGTTATGGCTACAAGAAGCGAGGATGCTCCCGACCGCATGATTAATATGTATCCTTTCGGTGTCCTTATATGCACCTCGGTAGGCTCCCCCTTGTCAAGCTCCTCGGAGGTGCGGCAGGTTACCGTAGCAGCCGCTGCGCATATCGCAGAGAGCCGCTCCTCGTCAAGATTGGCGGCAAGCGAGGAAGCGATAACCAAACCCTCGTTCGTAGCTACTGCGGTGCCCTGGATGTCCGTATCCATCGTCCTTAATCTCTCAAGCATCTCGTGTATCTTCTCTGCCCGCGATTGGTTCATCACTTCCTCCTTTAGAACCTTTAATTATTACACAAAATCAGGCCTGTGTCAAGGGGTGAGTTTTATGCTCCTTTCGTCGGAGAACGAGAGATCAAGCATACCCTCTGCCCGCCCTTCTGCTTTTTACGTGCACCTTGACAAGACGACTTTTTGCGCTACAATTTGCACGGAGCACGGGGAGGCGGAAGCCTCCAATAAGGTGGTGAGCCCTCCTTGAAATGCTTAACATCGCGAGGAGGATGCGATGAAAAAACTAATCCCTCTAATCGCCATTGCAGTGGCAATGGTGTT
>JAYELY010000044.1:0-5067 GCA_034717795.1 Caldifarciminota bacterium | reverse complement strand
GCCGACTTGAATTATAAAGGGGCCGCAAGGCCCCTTTATCGAACTTAAACGGAGGTTTTTTGCGCCCTGAAGTTTAAAGGGATATTCGACACCTCGGTATATTGGAAAGAAAGGGTTTACAGCGGGGTTTTGACGACTATAATTGAGTAAGGAAAGAGAGGAGAAACTATGATGAAGAAAACAGCCTTATTGTTTTTCGCGGCGGCCATCGCGCTCACCGCGGCTACGGTTCCGGATTTCTCAGCCAAGGACCTCGATGGGAAGGCCTGGAGCCTGGATTCGCTTTTGGGATCAAAGCTTACCGTCATATCCTTCTGGAGCACGTCCTGCGCCCCTTGTAAGGAGGAACTCAAACTCCTGGACAGCCTCTACGGGGTGTACGGGGATTCCGGGTTTTCGGTTATCGGGATAAACATAGACAGCCGCAAAACCCTCTCAAGGGTCAAGCCGATGGTGGAAGGCTACGGGTGGGATTTCACGGTGCTATTGGACTCTCAAGGGAAACTCATGCGGCTCTTCAAGGTAGGCCCGATCCCGCACACCTTCTACGTGATGCCCGACAAGAAGCTTTTGAAGTCTGTGATCGGCTACACCAAGAAGGACGCGGCAACCATCATAAAGACTATCCGCAACGCGGTTCACGGGAACTACTCCTCTTAAGATGCTGGTCGGCGGACGTCGTGTATGGGAGACGAAACTAAAGAGGGTCTTACAGGGAGCGATCCTTCTTGCGGTTACAGCAGCGATCTTGAGCTGCGGCGAGCGCTTCCCTGATCCCGGCCAGGGAGGGGAGTTTGAACGCACTGTCCTGCTCGAGGAGGGAACCGGTACGTGGTGTCCCAACTGTCCTGCAGCCGCAGAGAACATCGAAGAGCTGCTCGAATCTCATCCCGGCGAACTCGTCGTTCTGGCGCTGCACTGGGGGGAGACAGACCCCTATTCTTCACAAGAAACCGAGGCCAGGCTCTCGAAGCTTGGTGTTGCGGCCTTTCCTACAATAATCTTCGACGGGGTTGAGTCCTACGAGGGGGCGCGGCCTGTCGAGGAGATGGAGCGGGTGCTTGCCGACCGCCGCAAGCTCGGCTCGCCCTTAAAGCTTGAGCTTTCAGCAGCCCTGACCGCAGACAGCGTTTTGTACGAGATTGCCGTAATCGCGTCCGCAAAGATCGCAGAATCCATCGAAGCCAACCTGCGCATCGCCCTGGTTGAGGATACATTAACCGACGCCTCGGCAGGACTGCTTCACCATACCGTCAGACGCCTGCCCGAGGCCGCAGGCGAGGACGCTTTAACGATTGAGCCTGGCGACACCGTGAACCTGCATCGCGCCCTGCCGCTCGATGGCTCCTGGGGCAGACCGCTTGCCGCCCTCGTCTGGATAGAGGACCAAGACCTCAACGTCTACCAGGCCGCATCCTACGAGCTCGGCGGAGGAAGCCCTGACGAGGGCGAGTTCAGCATCGAACTCGAGAGCGATACCATTCAGACAAAACCTGGCCTTGGAGACTCCGCCAACTACTACTTTAATCTAAAGAACCACACGAACAACACCTTGACTTTGACGGTGGATCTCCCTGCCGACTCTTTGGAACTTCCGCCAGGATGGGGTGTCTCAATCTGCCACGAAGGTAGTTGTTATCCAATACCTTTCGACGTGCAGGTCCCTGCGAACGGAGCCTCACAGGAGTTTCACCTGACCATAACCAGTGCAATCGATGGCACACAAGGCAAGGTGGTCATGACTGTAACCGCTGGCGGGGAAGAGGTGGACACGCAGACCTTCATTCTGCGGATACAGGGGTAGAAGTTAAGGGCGAGGGACTATCCGAAGCGTTGACAAATCCCGGTTCAAACAGATAATAGCGGCATGCTTCTTGTATTGTTAATCTTTGGAGACGTCTCGCTTTCAGGGGTCAACACGACCCATCTGTGGCTGGAGACCCCGCACTGGTCATCCCAGTTTTACAACGAAGCCGAGGCCGATCTTTTCGTTGATCGCTTCCGCATCGGCGGACGGTTCCTTCTTGATGCCGAGAACCTTCGCGACACCCTGGAGAGGATAGTGATAAGCCAGCGCTACCTTGGGTATGAAAAGGACGCTGTGAGCCTGTGGCTCGGCAACTACTACGAGACCCTGGGCCAGGGGCTGGTGCTTTCCTCATTTGAGGACAAACCCCTGCGCATAGACCGCAACCTTGACGGCGGCAGGTTGAGCTGGGAGAACGATTTTCTTGGAATCGGGCTTCTGGCAGGCCGGATGCTTGCCGAAGATAAGGTCACGAGAGACGACTGGTTGTACGCGGCCCAGTTGGAGGTCCGGCCGATTGACGCGCTTGACTTGGGTGCAGCATACCTGCGGCGCGACGCGACCCGGGACGCTGACACCCTGTTCGGACGGGCGTTCGAGGAGTGGGCAGAGGAAAATCTTACGCTCCGTCTGTGGCGCTTCGATCTCACCGCTGCTGCGGCCCAGCGCTTCACCTGGGGACGCCGATCTGCCGAGGGCTGGGTAGGCACCGACAACGTCAACGGTCTTGGACTTACCTCCTCCATTTCATACTCCCAGAAGGGTATAGGCATCCTTCTTGAGGCAAAGGATTACAGAGGTCTTGCCGGCGTGATCAACGCGCCGCCTCCGGCGAACCCTGACGCGGAGTCCGTCAACCAGGGCGCGGACGAGCAGGGCTTTCACCTTGCCATGAACCTTGCACCATGGGACTGGCTCTGGATTGACGCATCATACTCGTCAGCCTGGGATTCCACAAAGGAGATGACCCTCGATCGCATAGGCGTCGAGCCTCGTATTGACCTGGCAGGGCACACCTTCATTCCTTTCTTTATCATGATAGACCGCGAGATACCCGGTGCCGTAAACCCGGAGAACGACAGGATGGAAGCGGGCCTTTCCTACGAGACCTTGATCGGCGAGGTATTCCTGCACCTTAAGGGCTCCTATCGCGGCATCGCAGAAGGAACCGAGGCGTGGGCCGAGCCGCGCGCGCTTGCAGAGCTGGGTTGGGGTCCCTTGCTTCTCTCCGGCGGAGGCGTTGCGGAATTAAGGGAAGAGATGGAGCTGTGGCCCTGGGGCTCGATCCGGTATAACGCGTATCCGTTTGATTTAACCCTGGCCTACGGCCGATTCAAGGGGTCCTACATCTGCAAGAACGGGGTCTGCTCCTACGAGCTTCCGTTTGAGGGTATCAAGGCAGATGTAACACTGTACTTTTAGAACCCCACGCTGATACTTCGTCTCAGCGCGGGGACCCCGAAAGGAAAAATAAGAAGGTTTGCCAACGGCAGATGATAGACAAGGGGCTTAAGCCCCTTGTCTCATATTCCGTTCTTGCGATCTTTCGTCCGAAGGACGAAAGGAGCATTAAAGGTTTTCTGAGCAGGCCAGGTCCTCGCGATCAGGGGCAGTCAGCGCCTCCCATGCCGATGGGCCGAGGAGGATGTCTTTCTCGGCTTTGGCCGCGCGCCGCATGTTCTTTGCGGCCCGGTTGACCGGTTCTCCAATCGCGTCGAACCACTGCAGTTCGCCCTTGCCGAACGTCCCTGAAACCACCTCGCCTGTCTCGATCCCTACGTGAACCTCGCGGTCCTTGCCCAGATCACGGGCAAAGCTGACCGCATTGTCAGGGCTTCCGAAGAGCAAAAGTCCCGCGTCTCCCATGAACTTCACGACTCGACCGCCATGCTTGGCTGCCGACTCTATGACCATTCCGTAGAAGGAATCAAGCTCGGCGGCAATATCGGCTGCATCCCTGCCCTGAGACCGCCTGTACCAGCCTTTTAGATCGAAAAACAGCACCGTTGCGGTTGTTTTTGACTTCTTCATAATAACAATACTAGGTCAATCAAGTTGTCTGTCAAGGGGCTTGACAAGTCCTTGGATTCTCCCTATTATTAGGCATTGGAGTCGATCGAGCATAAAGACGAGTCTAAGGTGAGACTATATAATCCAAAAACCAAGGAGGTTTACCAATGAAGAAACTCTTCGCTATTCTGGCTATCGCCGGTGTTGTGATAGCCGCGGGCGCAGTCCTGGGCTGTGACAAGATAGGCGGCGTGGACTCCGAGGTGATAACTGACCTGCAGGACAGGGTCGAGACCCTCGAGGCCGATGTCGAGGCTGTTGCCGTGACTCTTACCGAGCTCCAGGACGAGTACGACGAGCACATGGAAGAGTTCCACGGCACGAAGCCGCCGGAGCGCAAACCTGTCGTCACCACCGGCGGTGCCGTCAAAAAGCCCCCGCGCGAGAAAATCAAGTAAATCACTGAAAGCCTAGGAGGACTTATTATGAAAAAGGTACTAGGTATAACCCTGCTCGTAGCAGCCGGAGCGTTTATTGTCTTCATGACGGGTTGCGACGGTGAACTTCCAGGTGAAGTCAGGAATCTCGCTGTTGAGGCCGCCGATGAGGGCGCAAGCGTCAAGCTTACCTGGAGTGAACCAGCAGATGCAACCGGAGACGAAACCTACACCGTCTACTTCGACGAAACCCTCGTTGAGGAAGAAATCAGCGTAACGGAATACAAGCATTTCGAGCCGGGCAAAGCCGGTGAGTACGAAGTCACTGTGGTTTCTGGCAACGATGAAAGCGAAGGCGTCAAAATTGACACCTATCCTATCGATGTGGCCAACCCTACTGTTTGGGAGCTCAATGGCAAAGAGAACAGCGGCATCGGCTTTAAGGTTGCTTCCGAGGCAGTAGGCACCTACTCGATGGCATCTGATGACAACAAAAACAACATCGACTGCTACTTCACCAACTGGCTGGTCAAGTCAGATGGCTTTGGAGGGGAGTACGATCTCTGCAGCCCTGCAGAAAACCTTGCCGATGACCCTGGCAAACCCTTCTCTGGTGAAGTAAGCGGATGGCGCTCAACAGGCATTACCAACGACTTAACAAAGAACATTGAAGATGTAGAGATGGTACCGGAAACAGGCTACTACAGTCGTCCTGAAGATGCAGTGGCAGAAGGCGGGACTTACGCTATCTACACACAAGACGACTACTACGGACTTATCCAGGTAATAAGCATCAGCACCGATAACGGAGCC
>JAYELY010000043.1:0-5100 GCA_034717795.1 Caldifarciminota bacterium | reverse complement strand
TGGGGTTTTGATAAAATAGAAATCTACGGCTCTAAAGCCGCAAACAACCCCAGAAGAATAGTTCGTGCTTTAGAACGAATGATTGAATTAGCAACTTTGACGGATGACGTTAATCGCTCAGCAATCTTTGCGGCGTGGCCATTTTTTATCATCAGAGAGATTTATCCCGACTTCTACGAACTAATTAAAAAGGATGGGGTAATAGCTATCAGTTGAGGAAATACATTAGAAGCGCGTGGAATAATAGCTGACCGATACGGAAATCTGTTAAAACAATACATTAATGATCAGGATTTGGTTGGGCTCTGTACAGTTGTTCGTCAGTGTTTTGGGGGGCGTGAAAAAAATAAAGTAATTGTAGAGAACCTTCTTCGTTACATCGATGGGGAGTTAGATCAAAAACATCTCATCGTTAGATAGCTTGCTTCTGACCATGAGATTGCCGCGCTTCCTTCGGTCGCTCGCAATGACTGAGTGTCTTAGGCCTTTGAAAATGTGGCACAGGCTCTCCAGCCTGTGCATTTATATTAAGAACGGACTGGAGAGTCCGTTCCACATTATTCCCGACGCGTGGGGTGGTTCATCCCTCAGCTCCCTTCGGATGCGCTTTCAGCTCGTCGCCGAGGTGGTCTCTCACATCACTCATTATTCGCCTCTGAGTCAGGCGGTATCCTGATTTTCCGTGACCTACATCCACCTCAGCCTTTGTATCGGTTGGAAGGTTGCTTTGATGTCAATCTGTCCGTTGATTGTATCGATGTCCATCACCTGGATAAGCCCGTAGTAGCCGTTCTGGGTAAGTATGGCGTAGGTCTCGCCTGCCTCTACGGAATCAGCGACACTCGCGTAGCCCAGCTCCGGAACTACCTCTACGTTTTCGATACCCGATACATCCAGCGCCTCGGTTATACCTGTGGAGCGCCAGCCGGTGACACCTCCTGAATAGCCTGGATCATAGATAACCCGATTTGCACTCGCCAGATAGTAGGTCCCTCCGAACCCGCCTGAGTAATCGAGCCAGTTGGTGAAGTAGCAGTCTATGTCATCGCAGTTGGTCGAGTCCGACATCATGTAGGCGGCTATTGACTTGGCAGCCGGATAGAATCCTATCCCGCTTGCGCCCTCGCCGTTGAGTTCGTAAACGGTAAACTCAGTTACATCTACAGAAGCGACGGAGATTTTGGCCGGCTTGGTCTCCTCTGCGGAACAAAAACCGACTACTTCTATTATATGACCGTACTCGTACAGGTCGTACTCGGGTTCCTCCAGCGAGTCTGCAACCAGTTTGCCGTCCAGGTACAGGGCGTAGAGCCAGTCTTCGGTTTTCCCCCAGCAGCCTGAACTATAGGGGGCAATTGAACTCCACCTGACCTTGACACCGTTGCCGCCCGACAGGGCCACGACCGAGATGTTGGCTATATCAGGAGCTACGTCTAAGGTGGCGCTCAGGAAAAAGATCGCTCCAACAACAAGGGCAACTATCTTGACGCTCTTATGCATTTGCGCCTCCTGGAAGGGCTTAATCTTCCTTTATGCCGGTGACGTGTTTTTCTGCAACCAGCCAGCGCAGGCCGGCTACTGTCTGGCAGGCGAGTTTCAGGGTAACTTTAAAGCCATCCACATCCATGACACGGAGTTTGGCGTAGTGTGCATCAGCCTCATACACATCTATCCACAGGGCGTAAACCCCGCCCGCCATGATGTCCGAATAGTTGTAGTAGCCATCAGATGGTGGCGCGAGATTCAGATCCTCGTAGCTTATCCTCAAGGGGTCTGTAACGCCGTTCATCCTGTCGTTGAGTGGAGGTTCGTGGACCTCAGAACCGGCGATTGCCAGACTCCCGCCGCCGAAGTCCACGATGAAGAAATCTACGTACGGCCACGTAGTCGTATCGCTCAAGTCGTAGGCGATGGCGGAACCGTCTTCCGCAAATCCGAATCCTGCGGGATCGTCCGGATTTGGATGATCGGTGCTGCGAACCTCGACCTTCCATCTTGCGCTTTTTTGCTGCTCTGCAAGGCCAGGGATGATCTCTGTTCTGGGGCATGGCGGACAGGGATAGTACTCGGTGGCCCACAACACAAGCTCCGCCGTCTCCACAGCCCGGAAGTGAAGTACGCGCGGTTCACTTCGTCCTTCAGGATAGACGGCATAGACCTCGACAAGCGCACACGGGGTGTGAACGTCCTGCCAGTCTGCTGTTGTAGAAATCTCTTCGGTGCTGTCCAGAACAACCAGGTATTCTTCAGGTTCGGCACCGATGGGAGGGTCCCAGGTCAGCTCGACCGCAGCACCTTCGTCTATTAGCACAAACCCCAGGTTCTCGACCGGCGGATAATCATCGAGGTATTTCCCTACAAGGCTTGTGTCTCGCGGGGTTTTGGAATCCTCGCAGGCCGTCTGAACCAAGGCAAGGCAGGCGGTTAACGAGAGAGCTAAAACAATGATTCTCTTCATTGACCCTCCTTGGTGGGTTTGCATCAATCTATTATGCCGAAAGCTTCTCGCGTGTCAAGCCCTTACCACCACACCGAGAAGTAGGAGCAGCGGTTGCAGGGTGATGGAAGTCGTCCGTCCTGGGCCAGGTGACGCTTGCGGTAATGGTTAATCGCCTGGTTTTGCCATATCCGGGTAAGGCTCTTTTTACCGAACCGCCCTACCCATCCCTCGGCCTCATAATCCAGACAGCAGACGGGCACCGTGCCGTCCCAGTAGACGCTCAACTGGGTGAATGGATAGATGCACGGCGGCCAGAACCTTCTCCTGCGACCGCGATGCGGGGTGTAGACCTCCGGCTCAAGCTTTATGCCTCCGATCCAGTCCTGGGGCTGTCGGACGACGATAGAATCTACAATTGCACCCCAGTCGCGGCGGGCAAGGGCGACCTGATCCCAGTTTGACCCGATCAACACCATCTCAAGGTTCAATGCTGGTTTGCCGCCGCGCTTGAGTCGGGAGAGCCTGCGGATGTTTTCTGCCACCACATCGAAGTCGAGCCCTATGCGGATCGCGTTGTAGACCTCTGGGGTGAAGCCGTCAATTGAGATGTTTACCTCGTCCAGTCCGGCCTTGATGAGTTCTTTTGTGCGGCGTTCATCCAGAAGCGAGGCGTTGGTGACGATGGAGGTCCAGAGCCCCTTGGAGTGGGCGTAGGCTACCTTTGCGGCCAGTTCCTTATCGGTAAGCGGTTCGCCGAACCCTGAAAGGTATAGGGTTTCGAGGCCGCAGCGGGCGCACTCGTCTACGGCATCGGCAAAGAGGCTCCAAGACATACGTCCCTTGGCTCGCTTCATAGCGGGGTAGGTGCACATAACGCACCGGGCGTTGCAGAATGCAGAGGTCTCCAGGGATACGGTGCGGGGGAAGTCGCTGTAGCGCTGGATGACGCGCTTGATTCGTCTGCGGTAGGCGCGGCGGTAGATCGGGTTGCGGTTGAGCCATGGGGCCTTAAGAATCCGGTAGGCCGCTCTACGCGGGACGGTTGAGGTCTGTACCCAGGCTCTGATCTTATTCAACATCCAGTAGCCTATCCCCTCAGCACCCCAAAGTCAAGCCCATAAAAAGAAGGCCATGGCCTTCTTTAAATGTTCGTTAGGTGTGAATCTGGAGCCGCTACTTTACCAGCTTGCGCCTCGGCTTGGATAAAGGCATGTCCATCTTTGAGCGCAGCTCGTCCACCTCTTTGTAAAGCGCTTCCATATTCTCGTGGAGAATTTCGTCGTTGGCGTTGGCTTTGGAGACATTGCTTTTGAGACTATCGAGCATTGTTTCTATACTGCTCAATCGAGTCTCGATCTCGTCCAGACGAGGGCCGTAGTCAGCCTGTATCACGCGGCGAGGCACGCATCCGGCCAGAAACAAAACCCCTACCAGCACTACCCCCTGAAGTATCTTTTTTGTCACGTTACACCTCTCAACTTGAAGGAGGGAGAGGCGCAGCCTCTCCCTCCGGGATTTCAAGTGTAAGGGAGTTAACCCTTAGAACAGACGGAGCCCCTTAATCGGCTGGAAGGTTGCCTTGAACTCAACTCCACCGTCGGTTTCATCGATGTTGGTTACCTGAACGATTCCGAAGTAATCATCCTGGGTAGAGATGGCATATACCCCGTTTATCACAAGCTCCTCGGTAATGTCGTAGTAGTATTTGTTGTCCGGGTCACTGGTCGTGGGAACAATCGTTGTCGACTCAATGTTGCCGCCCAGTTCGTCGCTGATACCTGTCGTACGCCAGTCGGTGTAGCCTGGGTCAGGATCTCCGGGGTCGTCGTTAACCTTATGCGCACTCGCAAGATAGTAGGGGCCTTCGAAACCAGCTGATAAGCCTGCCCAATTGGTAAAGTAGAAGTCTACCTCATCACGCTTAGTACCAGTGGCTCCCATGGAGTGTGTGACTATTGCTTTACCAGCGACGTTAAAAGTGATTCCGCTTTCGCCTGAAGCATTAATATCCCACCCTTCTAGTGGGGCTACAGCTATGGGTTTGGTGGAGATTTCGGCCGGTTCGCTTTCCTCGCCGCCTGCGACCGCGATGACTTCGTACTCTCCCGCTTTGCCGGGATCAGCGTCCTCGTAGTAGGTAACCTCTATTGCTTCCCCAAATTCGAGAAGCGCGCCCTCGAAGTAAATGTCGTAGGTTACGTCTTCGCCTTCAACCGTTACGGCATTCCAGGTGAGCTTAACACCTGCGCCATCCGCCGTAGCCTCGACGGTAAGACCTGTGGGGGTAGGTACTTCAGAGGGCGGAATGCAACCCGTCATGAAAACCACGAATGCTCCGAGGGCTGCCAGTAAGGTTAAACCTAACACCTTCTTCATAATTTGTCCTCCTAGCCTTGAGGGGATTTACTTGATTTTTTCGCGAGTTGGTTTGGTCCGGCCGCCGCTGCCAGTGGTGACCGGTTTGCGCTCCGGCGGCTTCGTGCCGTGTTGCTTCTCCATGTGCTCGTCGTACTCCTCCTGGAGCTCGGTAAGAGTCACGGCAACAGCCTCAACATCGGCCTCGAGGGTCTCGATCCTGTCCTGCAGGTCAGTTATCACCTCGGAGTCCACGCCGCCTATCTTGTCACAGCCCAGGACTGCGCCCGCGGCTATCACAACAC
>JAYELY010000042.1:0-5101 GCA_034717795.1 Caldifarciminota bacterium | reverse complement strand
CCGGGCCGCCACTCTTGTTCATGGGACCGCTGCGACGCCTGCGGCCGCAAGGTCGCGGCAGGCGTCTATCTTGTCAGAATGGAAGCCGATGAGTTTAACGCCGTGCGTAAGGTAGTAGTTGTCAATTAGACAAAGGACGGCTGTTTTGATCTGCTTGGCCGATTCTGCGAGCTTGACAATCATGATACTGAGGTTAAAATAGTAGTCAAAAGCCTTAAACTGAACCAAGGAGTTTGAATGAAGCGGATCGCTTTTTTTCTTATGGGAGTTTTGCTTGTTACAGGGGGGCTGCAAGCCAAAGCAAGCCTTGCCTCGCTTGAGGAGAAGGTTGCCCGGAGTCCGGATAACGCCCGTGCAGTATACAAACTTGCAAGGCGATACTGCGAAGATGATTCAGCCGTCCAGGCGATTGAAACGTGGAAGCGTCTTGCGGACCTCGACTTGAAACTCGCCTCGGATGTATTCCTTCGCACGAAGGTCGCCGTATACCTTGGGCTTGAACCTTTCTTCCCGCAGCCCGTCTCCGACTCTATCGCTATGACGCCGCGCTTTTCGCCTGACGGCAGGAAGATCGTCTTCCATTCCATGAAAAACGGTCAGATAGGCACGATGGATTTTTCAGGAGAGAACTTCAGTTGGATTACCGCTGACGACCGATACAACGCGACTCCCTGCTTTGCAGGTTCGCGGGATCAGTTTTTCTACATCCGCAGAACAGCCGATGAGTCGGGTATGGAGCTTGTATATTATAACGCTGAAGGTGGCGGCGACCCCGAAGTGCTACTCGGCGGCCTCGCATCATTCTTTGAAACGCCGGATTGGGTTAGCGATGAATTGCCCGTGCTCTTCGGCTACCTCTCTGTGGATACCAAGTCCGGGGAGATAGGTCTCTACGATCGCAAGGCAGGTGAGCTTATCGAGCTTACGCACAACGTCTACATGGATCGGTTCCCCCGTTACTCCAGCAACGGCAAACTGATAGTCTACGCAAATTACCGCAGACTGCAGAGCGATATATACATCATGAACACCAGAGGAAAGCTGGTAGAGAGGGTTACAAGTTGGCCTGGAACAGATATCTACCCCGACTTTGGTGATCACAACCGCAAGATAGCATTCGTCTCGGATCGTAACGGGGGCGGACAGTTTGACGTATTTGTTTGCGACCGGCGGACTGGCGAGGTTATACCTGTCACCTACAATGAGAGGACGGATACGACCCCCGATCTTTCGAACGACGGTAACTGGCTCCTGTTCCAGTCCAACCGGGGCGACGGTCGACCCCGCACTTATATCGTCTCACTTAATCAACCCATCTCAGCCGAGCAGCTGCTTGCCGAGATCGAGACAAAGGAAGAATAAGGAGGTTTAGGATGAAGACAAGGCCTTATTACGGCCTTGGAATCCTTTTGGGAGCGTGTTTGGTATTGACGGTTCTGTCATACGGGGCGCTTGAGGCCGGGGAGCTTCGCTGTGTTCTTGAGCTGCCTTTGACCGAACTCAGTCTGGAGAGAGCCGGAGAGTACACGTTGGTTTCTTTCGAGGAAGCCTCCTACGATGCTCCACCGGGCTACCCTCTCGTGCCTTTTATGACTAAGCGCTATCTTATTCCCGGAGGAATGAAGGTCGCAGATGTTAAGCTTGAGGCTTTGAGCGTGAAGACAGCTTACGCAGGAGCCCCCCTTTATCCTGCTCAGCCCGCCCGACCGTTAAGTACCGCTGGGGTCGAGTTTGTGGGACCGCGCGAGGAGATTTACGCTTCCAGCACTCCGGTTTCAGATTTCGAAGCCCAGGTTCTATACCAGGGATTGCTTGAGGGCGAGAGGGTTGCCTTGATAGCGGTTCGTCCGCTGCGCTACACGCCTGCCGAGGGCAGGTTGGAACTTGCGGAACGGATGGTGCTTACCGTAGTGTATGAGCCCGACCCAGGCTACATACCGCCCGCAGGCATCACCCCAAGTCAGCAACGCATGGTTAGTGCCAGGATCAAGGCTCTGGTCGAGAATCCCGAAGCCCTGGCCCCACGGGTTACGTTCCAGCCTGCGGCTGAGGAAAGCTATCGTCATGCGATAGTTACACCCTCCTCTCTGCGGGGTGAGTTTCAGAAGCTTGCCGATTGGAACACGGCGAGAGGTGTTCGCGACACCGTGGTTTCTTTGGAGGCCGTCGCCTTGCGCTTTTCCGGCAGGGATCTTGCAGAGCAGATTCGCAACTTCGTTATCTTTGCCCACGAGGAGTGGGGGCTTGAGTATCTTCTGCTCGGAGGCGACGAAGGGCTTGTGCCCACAAGGGATTGCTTTGTCGCAAGCTATGCGGGAAGCTCTAAGGATACGATCCCCACGGATATGTACTTCGGCTGCCTTGACGGCGACTGGGATGCCAACGGTAACAATGTCTTCGGTGAGATGAACGACGGGGTTGATCTTTTAGCCGAGGTTGCAGTGGGCAGGGCATGTGTGAATAATGCCCAGGAAGCTGACCTTTTTGCAGGCAAGGTGGTGGTGTATCAGGATAATCCACCACAGGGTTTTGCCTCCAAGCTGCTTCTGCCTTCGGAGATCCTCTGGCCCGATCGTGGCTACTCCGGAGACGGAACCAACGATGCGATCGCCGCCCTGGCGCATCCGGGAACGAGTATTGCCAGGATGTATGAGACCCAGGGTACGCTCACCCGCAACGGGTTAGAGGATTCGCTCAACGCAGGGGTAGGACTTGTTCATCACTGCGCTCACGGCAACGAGATCGTCATCTGCTGCGGACACTTGAATGGTCAGCCGCCATTCTACAACTGGCAGGCCAGGGCACTTACCAACGCAGACAGGATGCCCGTGTACGTTGCGATATCCTGTCTTGTCGGTGCGTTTGACTACGATGGGTTCGGCGGGTGTCTGGTCGAAGCCTTCCAGTGGGCCGAGCACGGCGGCACGGTCGCGTGGGTTGGAAACTCCCGCTACGGTTGGGGCACTCCCCCCACGCGCGGTCCCTCGGAGTGCCTTGACGTCTCCTTCTTCGAGGAGGTATACGGCCTGGACAACCCGGAGATCGGTCCGGCGTTGGCTACGGCTAAGGAAGAGAATGCTGGGTGGGGAAACGTTTCGTTCGGGCGCTGGTCCATCTACGAGCTTAACCTGCACGGTGATCCTGCCATGCCGGTTCACTCCCGTGAGCCGTCCGAGTTTATAGTCAGCCATCCGCCCGTTGTTGAAGGCCCACAGACCCTTTACGTCACCGTTAGCTCCCAGGCCGGTTATCCTGTTAGGGGGATGCTTGTCTGCGCTCGGCAGTCCCCAAACGTCTATGCCTGGGCTTATACGGACGCATCAGGTGTAGCCGCCCTGGAGATCTCACCTACCCCCGGCTTCATGGAACTTAGGGTAACCGGAGCAAATCATTATGACTGGGTAGATAAAAATATCCTGGTAGGGGTAAGCAGGGCCGAGTTGACTATCTCACCCGATACCACCTGGTTAGATGCGGAGATAGAACCGCTTTCCTCATCGTTTACTATCTCCAGCACCGGCACCGATATCCTGCAGGTTGCGCAGATTAAGCCCTACCAGTCAACCTGGATCGACTCCATATACCCCAGTGCTTGCACCGTGTCGGTTGGTGAAGATCGCCAGATAGAGTTCTTTGTGGACACCGCAGGACTCCCGGACGACATCTATCTGGGCAGGATCCGCATCTTAAGCAACGATCCGGACAGAACCGTCGCTTATCATTCGGTGAAGCTTATAAAGGGCGACTGGCCGGATATAGAGATTACCCCCGACACCGTGGTTTTCAACATGCCGGCGGGCGATTCCCTAACCATCGCTTGCGATGTAACAAACGAGGGTCGTGCAGGGCTTGAGGTTTCTTCTATCTCCTCTTCGACCCCTTGGATCAAGGAGATAGACCCGACCAGCTTAAGTATTCCCTCAGGCGACAGCTTGAGCTGCGCTTCGGTTTCGATCACGATCGACACCGCCGGGCTCGGCTTTGGAATATTTGAGGGCGGTGTGCTGTTTTCTACCAACGATCCTGACGAGGAACAACGCAGGCTGCCCGTGCGGCTGAACATGGGTGCGCCGGATATAGCGCTCTCCCCGGATACTCTTCACTTCTTCTTCTCATGGGAAGACCAGAGCCGGAACAAAACCGAGGATGACCTTACCGTTGCCAACGAGGGCGACCGGACACTTGAAGTCACCAACGTTATCCCAACCCGCCAGTGGATCTCGGTTTCTACGCCTACAGCATTCGACGTAGAACTGGATGGCTCTCATGACGTTCACGTAACCGTCATGCCGGAGAAACTCAGACAGGGTGTCTACAACGCCCACATCAGGGTTTACTCCAACGATCCGGATGAGCCCACGGCCCTGGAACCGGTCAAGCTCCTCGTGGAGGAGGCCCCGCCTCATATCCTGTGTAAACCTGATACAGCCGTCGTGGACAGACAAACCATGCGGGGCAGCTTCTGGGTCTATAACTTAGGGATGAGGGATCTGGTTGTAAAGGAGATCTCTTCACAGACGCCCTGGATATACGCTCTGTATCCTAAGTCCTTCATCCTTCGTGGGCAGGACAGCGCGTATGTAACGATAATGGGTGATGCTTCCAAGGTTGGAGCCGGACCGCCTGTTGGGATTATTCTTGTCAAATCCAACGACACCAACAATCCCGAGTGTGAGGAGCCGGTTAAGATCAGCGGCACCTCAGCTATTGCGGAGGCCTTGCCGACCGTGTTCGAGCTTTCGCGCGTGGTTCCCAATCCTTTGCGCGGCAGATGCGCTATTCGATTTGCGGTGCCGCACCAGGCCTCGGTTTCGCTCGCTCTATACGACGTTACCGGTCAGAAGGTTCGTACGTTCGTTGACGGCAGCATTCAGCCCGGCTATCACTTCGTCCTGTGGAGCGGCGAGGACGATCTGGGCCGCCCGCTCCCTCAGGGGGTGTATCTCTTAAGGATGCACAGCCCGGACTACAGCGCGGTTCAGAAACTTGTTCTCCTGCGCTGAGGAGCTGCGCACCCGCGAGGTTCTTTTAAGAGGGTGCTTTTGAAAACGTGAAGGGTCCTGGCGAGAGAGGTTGATAACGATCGGGCCGATTTGCGGCA
>JAYELY010000041.1:0-5115 GCA_034717795.1 Caldifarciminota bacterium | reverse complement strand
AAACCACAGATTGAAACTCGTTTCACTCGTTTCCCTTCGGTAGAACTCCTTTCAGTCGTTCTCCTTCGGAACACCGATTTAAGTCTCAGTTCTGCGTAATCTGCGTAATCTGCGGATTATTCCACCTTAACGATCTTTACAACTGTCCTATCGCCGTTCCTTGCAAAGTAGGTGCCTTGCGGCAGGTTGGAGATGAAGACTTTGTCGTCATGGATAGCGTCTTCTATCACTCTCCCTGAAGCATCCACAAGCTCGCTTGCGCCGGCAACGTGAACAAAAGGGCCTTTGCTTACAACGCTTCTCATCACTTGCGGCTGGTGGTTATCACCCGGCGGCTCGGCCACAGCGCTTCCCGCATCCGGCAAGAAGATGAGGGCTTGGAGGTAAGCGTCGTAACAGTCGGCACTTGCACCGAACTCTAGGTTGGTTAATTTGAGGTGGACGTTGTGATCTTCAGGCCCCAGCAGATAAGTGTAAATAGTATGGAAAGAGCTACTTGCGACCTCTGCTAAGGCTGTTGTGGGGAATAACTTACTGCCATCTAAGTATAAAAACAGCTTCGCCCGTTTAGATAGCCCCCCTGCCGTAAACAGCACGTAGCACGAGGTATCCACGGAGAACGAAAGTTCGACCACCGTGACCGTATCAATCTTGTCCCCAGGGATCGTAATCGTTCCTTCCTGATACGCCTCGAACAGCACGGGTGCGGCGGAAAGGCTTGCGGTGAGCAGGAGAAGGAGTATGATTCCCCTCCCCCTTAATCCCCCTCCACCAGGGAGTGGGAGATGCTTTAGTTTTTTCATGCGTCCTCCTTTTTAATCACCCTGCAAATCCGCTGGAGGCGTCTTTGCCGGGGAGCGTGTTCATAATCATGCTTTAATTATAGGCCGATTCTGAGGCTGTCAAATTTTCTTCGAATAATGGATTCGCAGATGGCTATCGCCGCAAAGCGTTCGCAGATTTCGCAGATGGGGGGAGGGCGGCTTGGCATTACCATCCTAGGTTGAACAGCCGCACTCGGTTCACTCTTGCCTGCGATTACGGCTGCGCTTAAAAATCTTGAGGCCGAACTGGTATCCGATCAGGCCCAGAACGATCGCCGCTGACACAATCTTCACTATCTCAGGAAATTCAAACATCCCGATCACCCTGCCGTTGGATGGAGCCCCCAGACCGCGAGGGACCAGCAGATTGAAAAGCATCCCCATGCCTATCGAAACAAGAACGATGGAGACAAGGTAGATCGCAAGCGAGCGCCGCCCAAGGGTCTTTGAGACCACCGTTACCGTTACCGCGTTTGTCGCCGGCCCTGCTATCAGAAAAACCAGCGCCGCACCGGGCGAGATGCCCTTCATTATAAGAGCCGCGGCTATGGGCAGAGAACCGGTGGCGCAGATGTATAGAGGAACGCTCACCGCAAGCATGACAAGCATCTGCAAAATGGGGGAACCGAGATAGGTGGTGATGAGGTCGGCAGGAACGAAGTAGGAGATCACCCCTCCGATCAGTATCCCGATCAAGAGCCACTTGCCGATATCCGCAACAAGCTCGCCGAACGAGTAGGCGATCATCGCCCTCAGGCGGGTGGTGAAGCCGTGGGTATGACCGCCCGATTCCTCCCCGCACACCGCACAGCGAGGCTCCTTCGTGGACTCATCATCAGTGGATCGGCGATCAAAGACGTTCGCGCCCAATCCGGCAACCAGCCCGGCAACAAAGGAAGCGGCGATTCGATACAGGGTAAACACAGGGCCAAGAAGCGAGTAGGTGGCAAGGATGGAGTCTACACCCGACGTCGGGGTGGAGATCAGGAAAGCCAGCGTCGCGCCACGACTTGCCCCGCTCTGACGAAGGGTGGATACCGTCGGGATAACCG
This sequence comes from Caldifarciminota bacterium, assembly GCA_034717795.1. Taxonomy (GTDB): domain Bacteria; phylum Hydrothermota; class Tepidihabitantia; order B3-TA06; family B3-TA06; genus B3-TA06. Next base: position 3,239 of record JAYELY010000041.1, on the reverse strand, counting down.
AACAGGAACACAACGGCAGTGGAATCCCGAAAAGCGTTGCCTTCAAGACAGATGAGAACCTGGCTCCTCCCAGATGCCTGGCTATGCGCTGTACCGAAATGAAAACGTGAAGTATCCCGGCAAATATGAATCCTAAAAGAAGATAGGGTGACATCTCGGCCAGAAGGTTCCATGACTCACGCAGGGTGCCCAAAAGGGCAGTCCAGACCCACAGCCCTACTTCCCTCACAGGATACCCCTCGCAAGGCCTTTCATAATCATACTATAATTATATGGATTCCCCCAGTGATGTCAACCCTCTTCGCTCTCTGCCTGGCCAGCGCCCTACTCTTCCTTGACGGTTACCGTTTTGATCTTGTCATTCCTCTCTATCTTGTCAAGGACATCCTCTCCTTTCATGAGCTTGCCTATTATGGTGTAGCGGCCATCCAGCTCCGGCACGGCTTTCCGGCAGATGATAAACTGCGAGGAGGTTGTCCAGGGTTTGCCGAAGTTGATCATGGAAAGGGTTCCTCGCTCATGGTGAAGGGTGGTCTCGATTTCCTCCTTGATCAGGTTGCCGGCGTGACCGCTTCCGTCGTTGTTCGGGCAGCCGGACTGAACCAGTCCCTTATCGGAGATATGCCAGAAAAGCAGGCCGTCGTAGAAGCCTTTCTTGACAAGCCTCGTGAACTGGGCCACCCCTTTAGGGGTCTTTTCAGGATACAGCTCGAACCACATTGTGCCGCGGTTTTCTACCTCGATAGCGGCATAGATTTTTTTCGCAGCTTCGGCTTTCTGCTCTTTTGGCCCGCAGCTCACCATTGCCAGAATAAAAATCATTGTCGCGATTATAAAAAGCGCTTTTCGCATTGCATCCTCCTTCACGTTAATAATAGGGAGAATCCATCACAGGTCAAGTATCTAAGATTAAGTCAAAAGAGACAGAATCCTCAAAAAGTGCCTGAGGCAGCCTCTAAAGGATCAGCAGGGTGCGGGTATAGGCTTGACAAACCTTAATCTACCTTATATCATTACCTATGAATGCCGAGCCGCACAACCAGCTATACTTTGGCGACAACCTGGAGGTTTTGCGTGAGAACATCGCCTCGGAGTCGGTGGATTTAGTTTATCTCGATCCGCCGTTCAACTCCGTAGGGGCCGACTATAATGTCTATAGGCGATAAAACTCGTAAGATTCTTTGGGGACGTTCAGGAAATCGCTGCGCGATTTGTAAGAAAGAACTCGTTATAGCCGCGACACAAACCAATGACGAATCCATTATTGGTGACGAATGCCATATCATCTCAGGTAAGCCGGACGGACCGCGTTATGATTCCTCATTCCCGCGAGACAAACTGGATGCCTACGAGAATTTGATTCTTCTTTGCCGAATCCACCATAAGATGGTAGATGACCAATGTGAGACATACACCGTACATATCCTTCGCCAGATGAAAAATGAACATGAGGTGTGGGTTTCTCAGAAACTATCGGATTCAAAACGGCCTAAGCCAATCAAGATTAAAAGGGTCAAGCAGAACATACCCGCCTACCTTACTCGCCTAACGACCGGCAAAGAAGCCCTTAATCTAGTCGAGAATGCTTTAGCGTCCTCGATGGACCACGATGAATTAAAGTCAGAAGCGGAGGTCGATTTGGTTGGCGGTTTCCTCCAAACCATACGAGACTGGGGTGACATAGGACGTGATCTGGGGCCGACCGACCGTGCCCGCATCGCATTCGACCTGACCAATACACTACAGGAACTTGACGAATGTGGCTTCTGGGTCTTCGGCGCACGAGAGGTTCAGATTCTTGAAGGAGGTGAAAAAGAACCTATGCCATGGCCGGTGGCAATTATCCTCATTCTCCGCAAGGACAATACAAAAATATTTACAATGGAACAAAATGAAAAGAACCCGTAGGGGCCGACCTTTAGGTCGGCCCGATAATGATTAAATGATGCAGGAACTTCCTAAACGAATATCTACTCCTCGACTTCAATGCTTCGATTACAAAGGACAATACGCTTATTCCATAACTATCTGTACGCATAATGACACGCCGATTTTCGACGATGAGCAAGTCGTTAAACTGGTTTTAGAATCTCTATATTCGGTTTGCTCAAGAGAGCAATTCCGCGTCTTGGCTTATTGTTTCATGCCCGACCATCTACATATTCTCTTGGCAGGCGAGGAAAGGAGTGATTTAGTCAAAACTATGAAGTCCTTCAAGCAAATCTCATCATACCGATTCAGAAAGAGTCACGGGAACCCTTTGTGGCAACGCGGCTACTACGACCACGTCTTACGAAAAGATGAAGATGTTGAAGTAGTAGCACAATACATTTGGAGTAATCCAATTCGTAAAGGATTGGTTGAACTCATTAAGGATTATCCCTTCTCAGGACCTAGAGAATACTTGATAGACGGGCCGACCTGACGCGAAGCGAACGTCGAAGACGTTAACGTCGGCCAATCCGTTAGGAGAGCGGGCCGACCTAAAGGTCGGCCCCTACGGAAGACGGCAAGGAGCGCTCACCGCACAAGGTCATCGTTCAGGTCAAGAGCGACGCCAAGCCCAAACCCGCATACGTCCGCGATCTGGTCGGCACGATGGAGCGCGAAAAGGCGGTCATGGGCGCGCTGATACTTCTCTACGAACCGCCTGACCGCTCCGAGATCCCCTCAGAGGCGGCATCGGCAGGGTTCTACCATTCCCAGATTATGAACAAGGACTACCCCAAGGTGCAGGTGCTTACTGTCAAAGGACTCCTGGAGGGCACCGAGCGTCTGCAAATTCCGCAGATAGCGCCTGACGAGGTAACCTTTAAGCGGGCGGAGCGGATCACCAAGGATAAGGACAAGCAGGGGAAGCTGGGTGTGTGATTTTCCTCACCTCCCTCACCCCTGCCCCTCTCCCAGAGGGAGAGGAGTTAGAGGTGAGGGTACTAAAAGGGATGGGGATGAGGGTAAAAAGGAGCGTTAGTCTTAGAAAAGCGTGATCTTCCCCCTGAAATTCTCAAAAGATGCAGAGAACTTCGCTCTTCGCAAACCCCTGCGGAAATAAAGTTATGGGCTTGTCTTAGAAACAATCAACTATTCGGTTTTAAATTCCGCAGACAGCACCCGATAGGTAAATTCATTGTTGATTTTTATTGTCATGAGGCCAAACTCGCCATAGAACTCGACGGCGGCGGACATACTGAACCTGCACAAGCCAAATACGATAATGAACGTACCGAGAGTCTTGAAGC
>JAYELY010000040.1:0-5134 GCA_034717795.1 Caldifarciminota bacterium | reverse complement strand
AAGAGTTCCAGGCTTCTTATGAATGCCAAGAACTCAGCGTAACCCCGGGCGGATACAAGGAAGCGGTATGAAAACTCTACACTTCTTTGACCCCAAAAGTGTCTTGACAAAAGGGTCGCACTACAGAAGTCCCCTTCCTCTACTCCTGAAGTGGTTGTGTAGGAGGCCCAGACGCTGTAGTCCCATTCGTCTTCGCCCTCTCGGTTGGATGACCACACGCACCACACACGACCCTCACCGTCAACCGCGATATCAGGGTATCGATCAACTGCCGGATGCTCGCTCACAGGTGCAGGTTCGCTCCAACCTGAACCGGTGTTTACTGAGTAGTAGATGTCGCCGTACTTGTCGTTCTCCTCTAACGCCTGCCGCCACACTGCCCAGGCGTTACCGTCCGCATCTATCACAATCTTACCACCAGAGGGCCAATCATTGTAAAAGTTCTCACTAACCGCTATCATATCAGCAGAAGACCAAGTCTGACCGTCCCAGTATTTAGCTAACACTGTAATCTTTCCCCCCTGTTCCCCGTGATGATTGAATAATACCCACATCCCTCCTTGTTCGTCTGGTGTCAGGTTTGTCCCACTTGCTCTCCATCCCTCATAAATATCAATTGTCATTATTCCGCTCCAGCTTTCACCGTTGTAATAAGAAGCTTCCAGGTACAACATCCTCGGATCGTAGGTAGTCTTTCCGGTAACAATCCACACCCGACCGTATAAGTCAGTAGTGATGTCCGCAAGCCCATAATCAACCTCTTCCAGGGTATCAATAAACGGAACCGGCTGAGGTTGACCCCATTGTCCGTTTCGGTAACGATTATTCGCTACTTTCCAATAGTACCACCAGTCCGTAGTCCAAACAGCCCACAACCCTCCAGTACTATCAATTGTAATCTCACTACCCCAATTGCACGAAGGGTAAGTAGGAACGTATTGCTTCTCGCTCCAATTCTCTCCATCGTAGCGCACGTAACAGATATTCGCATCCAGTTCATCAGCATACACCCACAGGGTATCGCCCTTATCAAAAAAGGGCCTTCCGCCGAAGAGGGCCTTCGTCTCAAACTGCCAATCAGACGTTTCGCTGTGATACTTATATATCCATGCAGAACCTCCACACCAACAAACGCCTTGGTTGTCAATAGCAAGAAGGCTTCCTGCGTTATCAGCAATCTTCTCCGGTTTTGACCATACGCCACCAAGGACTACACCGCAAAACACGCTGACGGACAACACAAAACGAATTAACTTCATGTCAACCTCCTTGTTGTATCAGGGGGAGGCATCCTGCCTCCCCCTTCATTATAGTTGATTCAGCTACCTTAGCAAGACCAGCCGTTCATTAGCGTTGAACTCGTTAGAGTGCAACCTGATGAAGTAGACACCGGAAGGACAGCTTGCACCATTTGCGTCTTTGCCGTTCCATGTAACCTCGTAGTGACCAGGAGTCTTCTTCTCAGAGATCAGTGCCTTGACCTGGCGGCCTGTGGCATCGAAAATACTCAGTTCAACCGATTGCTCTTCTTTAGAACCTAGTGTGCCGCCTATAGAGAGTGCTGTTATTGTGAAGAATCGTCAGGTCTTGGCTATCTCCTCACCCTTTATGCGTTTTACCTTCTTCCAGCTGCGGGTCTCAAGACCGCAGATAAGGTTGAATGTCGCGGCTATCACCAGCGGGAACCAGTGAAACATGTAGAGCATCGTGATGCAGGTGCGACCGATTATCTGCCAGAACGAGTACCGGCGCTCACGCACATACGCCGATATCAACTTGATCAGAATGAATATAGCAACCGCTCCCATAACGACGGCAAGGCTCCCCAACCGCAGGTATCCAAGCGTAAATATCCAGACCACCTGGGTCAGGAGATCGAACAGCACGTATATGGGCAGGGCGAACTCGGTTAAGAACATCACCATTTCAAAGCGCTGACGCGGATGAAGCGGACCCTTAAGAAGCCGCGGAAGATACATAAGGTAGCGCAGCATGCTGCCTTCAAGCCAGCGCAGCCGCTGCCTGGAAAAACTCTTGAAATCCGGTGCGGCCTGCTCCCATACGGCTGTCTCGGGGACAAAGCGTATCCTGTACCCACCAAGAAGCATCTTGGTTGAAAGATCAAGATCCTCGGTAATGGTATGGTTGCTCCAGCCGCCCACCGCTTCAAGTGCCGAGCGCTTTATAAACGAGCCGTTGCCCTTGAACTCCACAGCCCCGCCAACCGAGTCGCGCCCAAGCTGAATGCTTATATCGATCTTGTACTCATCCGCCTGCAGCAGGCACAAAAGGTTGGTCTCAGGATTGGCTATCCGCTTTGCCACCTGCGCCCCGCCTGTCCGTTTTGGAGCCAGGTAACCCACAGCGCGGGTGATTAGGTCAGGGGGAAAGTTGGCGTCCGCATCAAGAACCAAAAGAACCTCGCCCTTTGTGAAAGGAAAGCATTCGTTCAAGGCCGCGGCCTTGCCCGGAAAAGCGTCACGCTTGCGGGAAAGAACCCCCAGCTTAGGGTAACGTTTCTTTAATCCCTCGATGACTTGTGGGGTATTGTCGGTAGAACGATCGTCAATCACCCAAACCTCGTAGTTGCGCGTTCCCTTCTCATGATAGCGAAGCTTGAACGCCTGCTTGACTGTTTCGGCAATAACCTCCTCTTCGTTATGAGCCGGTATAAGCACCGAAACGAAAGGACGATAGGTTGCCTCAGGCGGCCTGCGTTCGGCACCCTTGCCTATCATCAAAGCCGAGTAGCCTATAAGCAGAATGAAGAAAAGCCCGGTGCCTACGAAAAACCACGGGCCCAGCTTCATAAACATCTGCAGACCTGCAAGGGCGGCCACAAAGATGAAAAGGATCAACCTGCGGTTAAAAGGAATCCGTGCTATCATGTTTGTTAGTTTATCAGTCCTCAGGCAACTTGTCAAGGAAGTCCAGTTCGTGCCTCATCGCTTGGTGATCTTTCTGAGGCGTGAGTTATCCTTCTCAGCGGTTGATGGAACCTTATTAGCCGCAGCGATTCGAAGGGCCAGGCCTTGCCTGAGGATGATAAGGATGACGATAACGGCGAAAACCCCGGAAAGAACCCCGATCCTGAAGTACCAGGAGAGCAAGGTGGGGGCAAAGAACCGCACTGCAAGAAAAGCAAGCAGACATACGAGAAGGAACATCAAGCCGTCTATAATCCAAAGAATCGCTCGAGACGGCGGCCTCTTGTCGGCACGTCGGTGATAGTAGCCGCTGCGGCGTTTTACGACGTGGACAGCGAGAAGGATCAGGGAAACGAACCAGAGAGCCCCGACTGTTATCGCAAGCCAGGGCCCAATACGTGACTCGATCAGAGGAGTGATACCAGACATTCTTAAAGATATTCTTTTCTGCGGAACTGTCAAGTAAAAATCTTGACAAGTAAAGCTGTATCAATAGAATAGACTCAAACTGACGGGAGGAGACGAAAGGAGGCCCATGAAGGTTCTTGTTACCGGTGCGGATAAATTCCTGGGTTCACACCTTGTGGATCGTCTTGTAGCCGAGAACGAGGATGTTGTAGCGCTTGATCCCACAGGAGGACGAGGATTCATAACCACCCGAGCCCGCGTATATCGTCACGATTATCGCTCGGAAAATTTGCAAAAACTCTTAGAGAGGGAGCGAGTGGACGTTGTTTGCCACTTCGCCTACGAACATTCACTGCTAAACAGCTTCGAACAACCTCTTCAAAACGCAGACCATATCCTTTACAGCCTGATTCTTCTTGAGTTGTGCAAACAATACCACGTAAAACGGGTGATCTACGGCTCTTCCACGGCGGTCTACGGGAACCCTCAGTATCTACCGTGTGACGAGGAGCACTCGACTCATCCGGTTTCGCCGGTGGGGGTCACCCAGCGAACGGTCGAAAACTACCTCTACTCCTACTGGGTCAACTTCGGGCTTGATCATGTTATCCTGCGGACGGCAAACGTCTACGGCCCTCGTCAAAACCCGGAGTCCGAAGGCCGAATCATTTCTATTCTCATCGACCGAATGCTGAGGGGAAGGCAGGTTATAATCAACGGCGACGGCTTGCAGGAACGTGATTTTGTCTTCTTCTCCGACGTGATAGACGCGGCAATTGCGGCGATAAGACTCCCTGAACGGAAAACCAAGCGCGCCGCATCCGTCGACTTCATCTACAACCTGGGAACCGGTAAGAGTGTCTCAATCAACCAGATCTTCGCAATGCTCAAGGAACGCATCCCGTACGGACACGAACCAGTCCGCGGACCCCAACTTCCATGCGAGGTATTCGAGATGCGCCTTGATCCTAATCACGCCGGAGCCTCGCTGGGATTCAAACCAAAGGTAGGGCTTGAGGAGGGCATTGACCGCACCCTGCTTTGGTTCAAAAAGGAACTGAACCTTTAACCTGAAGTAATCGGTTGCCAGGGTATACAAGGAGATTAAAAGCCTGAGAAGTCGCTATGAAAAGGGGTTATTTGCGCCACTTGCAATATCCTTCGAGATTCCTATAGGGAACGCCCGAGTCAATGGCTCGTGCCATGTCCTTAGTCAAATAGTTCATCCAATAATCATCAAAAACTTTTGGACCATAAGCAGCAAATGGGTCATTGCCCGTAAGTAAGGCTTGGATGTTAGTTGCCGAGCCGATGTTTTTCGTATTCCCGCTTCCAGGTCTATCGCTGGCAATGCGCCATTTCTCTTGGAGGATAAAATCAAAATCCTTAGCCACGGATACAATGCTCTGGAGATCATCCAGTCGATAAACTCTAACCTCCTCAGAGGCTTCCTCATTACGGCTATATATAACCCCCAGAACCAGGTGCGCGGCATACTCATTATAGGGAAAGGTTATATTCTTTGTGGAATCACGCTTCCGGAAATATCCCGTGAATGCCCCAAGCGTGAAACCGCTTACCGTCTTCTCGGTCTTGCGATATGTACTTTTAAGATCAAGGGCGATCTTCGTTCCATTTGGCACTATGAAACTAATGTCGGGGTATAATTTTGGGGAATTGACCATGAAAGCGGAGTAAGTATGATAGAGATAGGTGGATATTTTAGAACGTTCAAAGCTTTTGTCGAGTGAGAATCGAGCCAGGAGTTACTATAGGAGCTTACGGTGGCAAGGCAGAAG
>JAYELY010000039.1:0-5137 GCA_034717795.1 Caldifarciminota bacterium | reverse complement strand
GCAGGCAATAGAGAAGGTTAGAGCACCCAGCTACGCGGTCCTGCCGGTCATGGTTGGTAACCAGATAATATTTACCTACCTGAACCCGTCCGGATACGATCTCTACTCGGTGCCGCTAGAAACCTCCTCAGCCGAATTTTCCAGCCTTCCGCCTGATACCGCCGGGGTTACGGTTTGGCGGGGCAGTACCCCGACCTATCAGGAAAGATTCAAAGCCAAATCCAGTTTAATGCCTTACCTGTCCCTGCTGCGCCCATGGGCAAGGATACCTTACGCATGGCCGAGCTTTAACGATGCCTGGGATCTTACAAATCTCGATATGGGCATCTTCCTTCTGGGAGCCGACGTTCTTGGCGAGAACTTCTACCAGGCGAACGTAAGTTACGACGCTGTGACGAATACCAATGCTGTGGATTTCGCCTGGAGCAACCAACGGTTCGCTCCTCTCAGCCTGAATCTAGACTACTCGCATAATCCGATGTGGGATACAGCCGGTAAGTTTCTCGGTTATGGTTACCGAATCTATCCCTCCTTCAACTATCCTATCTACTACCGCCCCGGGCGCGGCCTCAACGTCATCCGCTGGGGCGAGGGGTTCCTGGTTACGGGAGATAGCCTTCAGAATCGTTTTCTGGTTAGCAATATCAGCCTGTCATTCTCCTGGCCGTTCTTGGGACTCGGTCTTGCCGCATCCCACCAATGGGAATCACCCATCTTCTCCCCAGATGAACGCTCCTGGCTCCTCACCCGTGCTGCGGCGGTCTTCGATCTTGCCGGAGGGCTTCTTCTGGCTGATGTCTTCGTCTTTGCAGACCTTTCCGCCCAGCTTCCTGTCGGGTACACCCATTCTGCTCCCATCCGGGGCTATGCCGAGATTGAAACTACCGACCCCGTCTTCTCTACCGCCACCCTGGAGTACCGGCACAGGCTTTTGAAGATGCGGTTCGGCCTGTGGAATCCTAACGTCTTCTTTGAGGATTTGTACGTGAACGTCTTTACCGACGCGGCTTTTGACTCCCGGAATCTTCTCGGTGCTTCCGTTGGTCTTGAGCTCTCACCTGAGATTCACCTCTCCTGGGGTTTTCTTAGACTTGCACCGATCTTTGGGGTAAGCTTAAATATAGATCGTAAGATCAAGCCCCATTTCGGCGTCTGGACCGCGCTTCCCATCTCTCTCATGAATCCTCGAAAGGACGCGGTTGAGTTTGCAGCCGACCCCTGGCCAGCGACACTAAACTCGACTAAAGCCGAGCTTTCAGAACCTCACTAGTCTCTTTTTGAGAATTCAAACTGACTGCGAAGTTAACTCGCAAATTATTGTCGTACGGGTTGACAAATAGCTTGTAAAGCGTAGTATCCAACAGAATGGTTTGCGGTTGCGCGGGCCTTTGAAAATGTTTCTTTCCAAGGAGGAAAGTGTATGCCGACGGGCAAAGTTAAATGGTTCGACAACAAGAAAGGCTACGGCTTCATTGAGCTGGATGATGGGTCGGGTGACATCTTTGTTCACTACTCCGACATCCTGGAGGAAGGGTTCAAGTCGCTCTCCGAAGGAGATGCGGTTGAGTTCGAGATCTCAGAGTCCGACCGGGCCCGCAAAGCGATCAACGTCAAGAGGATTTAGTTCCAGCAGCGATCCGGGCCGGATTCCTGTTCATGTCTACATAGCCCTGGGAAGCAACTGGGGCAGGAGAGAGGGGTTTTTAGGCAAGGCCCGTATGCTTCTCGAAGCGCAGGGAGTAAGAATCCTTAACTCCTCATCTATCTATCGCACCTCCCCTGAGGGCTTTCGCTTCCAGCCATCGTTCCTGAATCAGGTGTTGGCGGCAGAAACCGCCCTTTCTCCATTTGAGTTACTTGAAGCCGGCAAGCGAATCGAACGCAGATTGAATCGCATACGGCTATTCCCAAACGCGCCCAGAACGATTGACATTGACCTGCTTTTCTATGATAATGTGGTGATGGATACCGCCAGTCTCACCCTGCCGCATCCACGGCTACATGAACGTGCTTTTGTGCTTATACCCCTGGCCCAGATGGCACCATGCCTTACTCATCCGGTTTTTGGTCTCAGCGTGGTTAAGATGCTTGAACGAGTTGATAGAGGAGGTGTAGAGCTTTGGCTTTAGCAAGGAACCTGGTATGCGTCGAAGGCGTGATAGGTGTGGGCAAGACCTCTCTTGTCCTCAAGTTGGCCCAGGAGTGGGGAGCGGTAACTTTACTTGAGGAAGCCCTGGAGAACCCCTATCTCGATCGCTTCTATGATGACCCGGAGACGTTCGCGTTCCCGGCTCAGCTGCACTTTCTCTCCTCGCGTTTCAAAGAGCTATCCCGGCTCAAGCAGACCAGCCTTTTCGAGCGAGTGGCGGTTGCCGACTACACCCTTCAGAAGGACTGGATATTTGCCTCCATCAATCTCTCCGACTCGGATTTCAAGGTCTACGAGAAGATGTACGCCGAGATGCTCCCCCAGGTCCCGTTGCCCGACCTGGTTATCCTCCTTCAGGCGCGGGTGGAGAGTCTGATGCGCCGCATCACGAAGCGCGATCGCCCCATGGAACAGGGGATAGCGCGTGAGTACATCCAGGGTTTGATCGAGGCCTACAACGGCTTCTTTCTCACCTACTATCAGGGGCCGCTGCTGGTGGTGAACACCGACAACCTCGATCTGGACCGGAATCAGGCTCATTTTCAGAAACTGCTTTCAGAGATAGACGCCACCGGCCAGGGCCGAAGGTTTCTGGGTTCGGCGTAAACTATGAGTCATACATCTTCACCCGACTCGACCGGCACTTCCGGTGTCAAGCCCTACACAGTTCCTGAAATCCTTGCCCCACGACGGTACTGCGTCCCGTCGCGGGGACCCCGTGAGACTTTTCAACAGGTTGAGGTGACCGATGAGCTGCACTCCCAACGATAAAGAAGTCAAGCCATACACCGTTCCCCGTATCCGCAGACTGAAAGGTAAGGAGCGCATCGCGGCCATAACCTGCTACGATGCCAGCTTTGCACGTTTGATAGACCAGACCCCAATCCAGCTGGTGCTGGTTGGCGACTCTGCCGCGAACGTGATCTACGGTCTGGATACCACACTGCCTATCTCTATAGATGAGATGCTCATGCACACCCGGGCGGTGGCCGCAGGCCTGACCAAGTCCCTGCTCGTAGGCGACATGCCCTTTCTCTCCTACCAGCCGTCGGCGGAGATCGCGATAACCAACGCGGGCCGGTTCCTTCAGGCAGGTGCCAAAGCGGTCAAGGTAGAGGGGGGAGGCCCTCACATCAGGGAAATCATCACAAAGCTCGTGGAGATCGGCATCCCGGTGATGGGACATCTTGGGCTTACCCCGCAGTCGGTTCACCGTTTTGGAGGCTTCAAGCTGCAGGGCAAGGATGCATCAGACGCGGAGCGCATGCTGGCCGAGGCAAAGCTTCTGGAAGAAGCAGGTTGCTTCTCCATCGTCCTTGAAAAGATCCCCTCGGACCTCGCCAGGCGCATCACCTCCACCCTCTCCATCCCCACCATCGGCATAGGCGCCGGCCCCTCATGCGACGGGCAGATACTTGTTCTTTACGATCTTCTGGGCCTTGACCCGGCGTTCAAGCCTCGCTTCGTGCGCCGCTACGCCGAGCTTGCACCCTTAATCCGCGACGCTCTTTCTCGCTACGCCTCCGACGTGACGGCCGGTAACTTCCCATCGGATAAGGAAAGCTTCAGCTAATCTGTCCCGTCCAATCTACACAAGGATTCTCCAGTTCGTATTGTTAGTTTAAGGGCTACCGAAGAATATGTAGGGGCGACGCATGCGTCGCCCCTACAACTTTGAAAAGAGCAATGCGCACAGTTGACATCCGGGTTCCTCAGGCCTATAGTTGTATAGGATTGTGAAGATGAAGAAGTTGTGCTTGACCGCCTTTGTGGTCTTTATGTCTATCCCATCGAGCGTTCTTTATGCCTGCAAGCCTTCGAGGGTGGAGGAGCAGCTGCGGGTCGCGGAGGCAAACGAACTTCAGCTCCTTATAAGGATGGACGGAGAGATGCTTTTCGGCAGGATCGTAAAGATCGTCGCCGACTACGTCCACTTTGAAACAGATGGGGATACGACGATTATCTTTATCCCACAGATCAAGGAGGTCAGGGAGGTTACATCTGAGAACATAAAGAACGGCAGGTACTGGTTTTCCAACCCCAACGCCACCAGACTGTACCTATGTCCCACCGCTCGTTTGTTAGGAAAGGGGCAGGGCTACGTGGCAGCTTACTATATCCTTGCGCCTTTAGCTGCATACGGGGTGACGGATAACTTTACCATCGCTGGCGGCGCGTCGTTCCTTACGGCGGTTAATTTCGGCGGAGCCTACCTTCTACCTAAAGTGGGTGTGGCTTTTGGTGAATACGTCTCGTTATCCGCAGGCGGCGTGGCGGCACAGGGGTTTGGCGAGGACGGCTTCAATCCGACCCTTCTTTTGGGTTATGGTGCCGGCACCTTCGGGAGGCCCGATGCCAGCATCAGCGTTGGTGCTGGTTACGGGGTTTCAAGGCTGTATACCAAAGGCCCTGAGGATAAGACAACGTTCTACTCTACCCCCGGATTCATGTTGGGCGGCGAGTTAAGGGTGGCGCGAAAGATAGCGTTGGTCACCGAGAACTACTTTATCAGGGAGTGGGGGAACTACAGGCCGGTTATCTCCTACGGGATACGCTTCTTTGGCGAGACATTCAGCCTGGAGGGCGCTTTCATCTATACCAAGGATTTGATTGCCGGATTCCCTGGCTTTCCATTCGGCAGCATCGTCTACAACTTTTGATTCACCCCACGAAGTCACTACGTGACTCCGCGGGGACCCCAAAAAAATGCTCCTTTTACCCTTCGGGTAAAAGATCGCAAAACACTCCGTCGTCGCGAGGCAGTCGAAGACTGGTGTGGCGATCTATTCCCGAAGAGAATGTTCCTTAGATTTCCCCCTCCCTTGTGGAGGGGGATTAAGGGGGAGGGGATAACTTCCATTCATTCTATCTTGACCTACCTCTATTCTAACTTTCCCCTTCCCCCGACGCTTCGCGTCGACCCCTCCCACCAGGGGAGGGGAAGTTATTTGATTAAAACCACTTTCTTCGTTTGGCATGACGCCTTCA
>JAYELY010000038.1:0-5156 GCA_034717795.1 Caldifarciminota bacterium | reverse complement strand
ACGAGGCGATCGAGGAGGCTGAGGAGACCCTTGATTCGGGCAAGGCCCTGGAGAAGTTTCGTCAGATGGTCAGGATACAGGGAGGGGATCCGAGGATAGTTGACGACCCGGTCCTTCTGCCCCAGGCTAGGTATAAAATTCCTGTCAGGGTCCCCGCCGAAACGCCGGATGGCGTTTTGGTGGGGTTGGACACCTATCAGATAGGGCTGCTGGGAGTGGAACTGGGCGCTGGCCGCAGACGCAAGGAGGATGCGATAGATCCTGCGGTGGGGTTTGAGATTTACAAGAAGATCGGTGATGAGGTAGAAACCGGAGAGAGTTTGGCGACCGTTCACGCAAACGACGAATCAAAGGGGCTTAGGGTCGCGGAGGAGCTTGGGGATTGCTTCGAGACAGGCGATGGAAGCCCAAAGGTTCCCCAACTTATAATTAAGAGAATCACATAGATTATCCTGGCTTGATCTCCTAAGAGACGCAAGACCTGAACTTAATTGGACTGCAATGGTTTGACTTCCGGCTCGCCGCGTGTAGAATGCAGTTATGAACGATAGTCGAATGCAGCCCGTATACATAGAGGACGAGGTTCGCCAGTCCTACCTCGACTACGCGATGAGCGTTATCGTGGGTCGGGCTTTGCCCGACATACGCGACGGCTTGAAGCCGGTTCAGCGCCGCATCCTATATGCGATGAAGGAGCTTGGGCTTGAACCCGCCAAGGCTTACCGCAAGTGCGCGGCGGTGGTTGGCGAGGTTTTGGGAAAGTATCATCCGCACGGCGACCAGGCGGTCTACGACGCATTGGCGCGCATGGCTCAGGATTTCAGCCTGCGTTATCTGCTGGTGGACGGCCAGGGCAACTTCGGTTCCATAGACGGCGACCCGCCCGCCGCATACCGCTACACCGAGGCCAAGCTCAAGAGGCTGACCACCTCGCTTCTGGAGGATCTTGATAAGGAAACCGTTGATTTCGCGCCCAACTTCGACGGCTCCCGCTCCGAGCCTGTGGTTCTGCCGGCCGCTTTCCCCAACCTGCTCGTCAACGGAGCTTCCGGAATCGCGGTGGGCATGGCCACCTCGATCCCGCCCCACAACTTCTCAGAGATCACCGACGCCCTTACAGCCATGATCCGCGATCCTGAGATTACCGATGAGGCGCTTGCCGAGATAATCCAGGGACCTGACTTCCCTACCGGTGGGTTGATCCTGGGTCGCGAGGGCATCCTGGAGGCGTACAGGACCGGTCGGGGCAGGGTAATCGTGCGTGGGAGGGCGCGTTTCGAGGAGCCAAGACCCGGGCGCGAGGCTGTCGTCATAACCGAGATCCCATACCAGCTCAACAAGGCCCAGCTCATCGAGCGAATCATCGACCTTGCCCGCTCAAAGAAATTAGCTGACATCTCAGACCTGAGGGACGAGTCGGACCGCGAGGGCATTCGCATCGTTATAGAACTCAAGCGCGGCGCAAACCGCGAGGTGGTTCTGAACCGGCTCTACCAGCACACACCGCTGCAGTCCACATACTCGATGATCCTTCTCACCATCGACAAGATGACCCCCAGGATATATCCCCTGAAGAAGATACTGGAACAGTTTCTGGAGTTTCGCTACGAATGCGTGCGCAAACGCACAGAATTCGAGCTGCGCAAGGCAGAGGAGCGTGCGCACATACTGGAAGGGTTAAAGATAGCGCTCGATCACATTGACGAGATCGTGCAGATCATCAAGCGCTCCGCCGATACCAAGACAGCCAAGGAAAGGCTCATGGCCAGGTTTAAGCTCTCAGACGTTCAGTCGCAGGCGATCCTTGACATGCGGCTGGCGCGGCTTACCGGTCTTGAACGGGAAAAGATCGAGGAAGAGTATAGGGAGCTAATCAAGGAGATAGAGCGGTTACGTTCGATCCTTGCGTCGCGTGCCGGGGTGATGGCGGTGATTGCCGAGGAGCTTAAAGAGCTCAAGAAGCGTTTCGGCGATGAGCGCCGCACCGAGATCCGGGACGAGAAGCCGGAGGAGATCACCCTGGAGGACCTTGTCGCGGAGGAGGACGTTACCATCACGCTTACCCTGAAGGGCTACATCAAGCGAACCCCGGTATCCGGTTACCGCAAACAGGGCAGGGGCGGAACCGGCAGAGGAACCATAGACCTGGGCAAACAGGACATGGTCACGACTCTTTTGACCGCCTCCACCCACGACTCGATGCTATTCTTCTCCAATCTGGGCAAGGCATATCTCTTGAAGGCATACGAGGTGCCGGAGGGCTCGCTTTCCGCCAAGGGCCGCCCGGTGTTCCAGCTGTTCAATCTTGACGAGGGCGAGCGCATCACCCAGCTTCTGCGGGTTGCCGAGTTCACCCAGAACGCCCACGTGGTTTTCGTTACAGAGCGGGGCGTTATCAAGCGCACCCCGCTTAAGCTTTTGGAAAACACCCGCCGTTCAGGTGTAATCGCCATAACCCTGAAGGATGGGGATAGACTGCAGGATGTGCTTCTTGTGGAGGATGCAACCGATATCTGTCTGTTCTCGGCCAATGGTCAGGGTGTCAGATTTTCCACTGATGAGGTGCGGCCCATGGGCCGAGCCGCCGCAGGGGTGCGAGGAATTAAGCTGGCCCGGAAGGACAGGCTGGTGGCCGCGGTGCTGGTGTGCGACGACGCCTCGCTTCTGTTCGTCACCCAGCAGGGCTACGGCAAGCGCATGAAGTTTGAAGAAATCCGACATATCCACAGAGGCGGCAAGGGAGTTCGAGCCATCGCGGTGAGCGAGAAGTCGGGACCGCTGGTGGGCGTTAAGGTCATCGGTGAGAAAGGACACGCAATCATCGTAACCAAACACGGAACCGGCATCTGCATAGCCGCCAAGCAGGTAAAGTTCCAGAAACGTGCATCGCTGGGCGTACGTCTTATCAGCCCGCGTGAAGAGGATGAGGCGGCCCAGCTGACAATCATTCCCGAAGACGAGGAGTAGATATAACATCATCATCGAAAGCCATGATCACCGCGGAAGACGATACGAGATGAGCAAAGCGCCTGGAAGGATCCCCTGGGATTACTACTTCATGAGGATAGCCCGGCTTGTGGCCCAGCGGTCAACGTGCATCCGCCGCAAGGTGGGTGCGGTGATCGTCCGGGACAAACACATACTTACCACCGGCTACAACGGCG
Organism: Caldifarciminota bacterium; assembly: GCA_034717795.1. Lineage (GTDB taxonomy): Bacteria > Hydrothermota > Tepidihabitantia > B3-TA06 > B3-TA06 > B3-TA06. The sequence goes on along the minus strand of JAYELY010000038.1, from coordinate 1,992 downwards.
CGCCCAAAGGCCTTGCCCACTGCACCGACGTCGGGTGTCTGAGGGAGGAGCTTGAGATACCCTCGGGCGAGCGGGTAGAGATATGCAGGGGGATACATGCCGAGCAGAACGCTTTAGTTCAGGCCGCGCGATTCGGGATATCGCTCGAGGGCGGCGTGCTCTACTCGACCACCCAGCCCTGCGTGACCTGCGCCAAGCTTTTGATAAACGCGGGTATTGAAAGGATCATCTACCTTGAGGGCTACGCCGACAAGCTTGGGAACCGGATGCTCGCCGAGGCGGGCGTGAAACTCGAGAAACTCAAGCTCGAGGAGTAGCCATGCCAAGGATCACCTCAGGCGAGCTAAAAGGTCGCAACTTGCGTTATCCTAAAGGCAAGCAGTTCAGACCAACCATGGACAAGGTAAAGGAGGCGCTGTTCTCTATACTTGGCGAGGATATAGTTGACGCACGGGTGCTTGATCTCTTTGCAGCAGCCGGTGCACTGGGGCTTGAGGCGCTCTCAAGAGGGGCAAGGCAGGCGGTGTTCGTGGAGCAGAACCCTCAGGCGTACAAAGAACTCGAAGCGAATATCCGGGCCCTTAAGGTGTCTGACCGCACCATAGTGATAAAGCAGGACGTACGCGTCTACCTCAAGCAATCGAAGTTCTTCGCCACCCATATCTTCTGCGACCCGCCCTACTATTACGGCATGGCCAAAGAGACCCTCGAGCTTCTTGCCGCCAACCCGGGGGTGACCACCGAGACCCTGATCGTGCTCGAACACGCCTCGGACGAGGAGATAGTGCCGCCTGGATCATTGGAAATAAAGGATTCGAGGGAGTACGGGGATACCAGGTTGAGCTTCATAGGAAAGAAAGGAGTGTTTGATGAGGATTGCCGTCTACCCGGGCACGTTTGATCCCATAACCTACGGGCATCTTGACGTTATAACGCGCGCACTCTCCTTGTGCGACAGGCTCGTGGTGGCCGTGGCCGATCGCAGGGAAAAGGACCCGCTCTTTTCGGCCAAAGAACGCGCCGAGCTGATACGGGAAGTCTTAAAGAACGAACCTCGTGTAGAGGCGGAGGCGTTCTCAGGCCTTCTTACCGAGTTCGCCAAATCAAAGAAAGCGACGTTCCTTATCCGAGGATTGCGCGCGGTATCCGACTTCGACTACGAGCTGCAGATGGCATTAACCAACCGTAACCTCGCCCCTGAGATAGAGACCATCTTTCTCATGCCTGCCGAGCGCTACATCTTTGTTTCCTCATCCCTTGCAAAGGAGATCGCCCGTCTTGGCGGCGACGTGTCAGAGCTTGTGCCGCCCGCGGTCGAGAAGACCTTACGCGAGCGCTTCGCGGGCAACCACTGATTTCTGCCCGAAGAATTTAGGTAGGGGCGACTCATGAGTCGCCCCTACGTTTCTTAGACAAGGGGCTTAAGCCCCTTGTCCTAATTCAATCTGCGTAATCTGTGTACGCCTGTGGCGAGAACGACTCCTCAGGAGTTCTCATCTGTGGTTAAACTACGGAGGGGGAAAGTATATTTGGCTGCATTAAATTCCATCCTCTCCTCCCGCTGGGACGTAGTGCTACCATGAGAGGAGATATTAACATCGAAGCCAGCATTTAGCCGGCTCTCTTTATACCTCCCCCTTGACGGGGGAGGGTAGGGTGGGGGTGAAACTAGTTCCCCTCCCCCTTTATCCCCCTCCACAAAGGGAGGGGGAAATGACACGCCATCACATTTCCAGCTTAGCCTGTTTGTCCTTATCCTTGCTGATCCGCTCCGCCCGTTTGAAGAGTTCCTTAATTCTCCTCCCACTTGACGGAGGGACGAAGCAGGTAGGGGCACGGCATGCCGTGCCCCTACAATCTCTCTTTGGGAGACGAAGTGCCACCGTCTGGTAGGACAAAGGAGGAGGTGTCATTGCGAGGAGCGAAGCGACGAAGCAATCCTATTATTAGAGACACGGTGATGTAGTGCCTTGCCCTCACCTCTAACTCCTC
>JAYELY010000037.1:1381-5264 GCA_034717795.1 Caldifarciminota bacterium | reverse complement strand
TACATATTTATCGTATTTGGCTCCCAAGAAAATCCTCCTAATTCCTTGGGAGGTTAAATGCGCGGAATATACTGATCTGCAAGCCATTCTTCAGTATACTCTCGTTTTTTATCTATACAAGACCCTCAACGATTCGGAGTTGGAAACAGTAAAGTCCCCGTCGCCACGGTAGCGATCATGAAGATAGATTCCAAGCCTTAGACCTTGCTTCACACGGAATTCTATCGTGTGATGATCGGAAGTCAACCGCTGGGAATTGTATAGATCAAGAAAAGCCACGCCTGCTTGACATCATTAGCTTGTCCCTTATAATCAATCTTAACTACTGGGGGATCGTCTAATGGCAGGACGGCTGACTCTGGATCAGTTAATCGGGGTTCGAGTCCCTGTCCCCCAGTTTGATACCCCGCGAAGCGACAAAGTTGCTTCGCGGGGACCCCGTTTTTTTACCCCGCAAGCCTGCTTCGCATTCTCGCGGGGACCCCGTTTTATACTTAAGAGTGGATTGACGTTCCTAGCTGATCCAGAGTCTTCCTTAAAAAAGCTAATCGGCGGTTCGTCCGAAGGGTAGCGACCGTAAGGATGGCGACCTGTGAGAGCCATCATCGCTATCCCCCCTGCCTTCGGCATTGACGGTTGACCCTGCGGCTCTTATCCTGGGGTCCTTCTACCAGCTCCTTAGGGTAATCAAGCGCAGCTCGCCGAGCCCCGGGTTGTCCGCCGGGATGGAGAGCGACTCAAGTAATGCGCGGGCCCCATCGGTATGAAGCAGCGAAAGCAGCTTTAAGCGTTCCTCGCTCAGGCTTCCCTGCCAGGCACCAAGCGATTCCCTCTTGGCGGCAAGGACTTCGGCAACCTCGATCATCTCTGGGGATGGATTTTCCTTGCTGAGGCCTTCAAGCGTGGGCTCAGCTTCGGCTCCCAGCTTCAAGGCCACCAGATGTGACCAGCGCCGCACGTCCGGGTGCTCGTCCTTGAAGCGCTGTTGGAGCAGGGGCAGTCCTTCCGAAGCACCGATCGCGCCCAGCGTCTGCACCACTGCAAGGCGAATGCTCCAGAACTTGTGGAACAAAACCGGACGCAGCGATTCGAGGGATGATGCGTCCTTGAGCCTTCCGATAGCGGTCACGGAGGCCTGTTGGACCTCCCATGAGGCGTCGTTGAGTCGCGAGCGCAGTGCGGCAGCCGCGGCTGGATCTCCAATCGCGCCCAGGGCAAAGGCCACCTGCTCTCTCACCGGTGGTTCCGGGTTGGAGAGCAACTCGCTTAATGGCCGGACCGCTTTCATGCTCCCTAAAAGCCCGAGGGCGTGTGCTGAAGCCATCACGCAAAGGTCGCTCTCATCCGCAAGACCTTCGATCAGGGCGTCCTCAGCCGAGATCTCACCTAAGCGTCCGAGTGCTTCGAACACCGCCTGTCTAACCTCGGATTTCTTGTCTGTAGCTTTTGTCTGGAGTGGTTCAACTGCGCGTTTATCTCGGAGCATCCCCAACGACCATGCGGCCTTGGCACGAACGGCCCACCGGGGATCATCCAAGAGTTTTATCAAGGTCTCTACAGCGGTGGTGTCGCCCATTCGACCGAGTGCCTGTGCTATGAGGTGGCGTTCAGGAACGGAGGGGTCAGTGGCGGCTTGGGCGAGAATCTCGGTGGCTCGGGGGTCGGCGATCTTCGCCAGTGCGGCGAGTGTACTGTTGCGTTCTGAACCTGAAAGGGAAGAAAGGCGCTCAAGGAAGATAGGAACCGCCTCCTTGGATTCTAGCTTACCCAAGGCCTCGGTTGCGTTCTTGCGGACGCGATGGTCGGTATCGTCAAGGGCCTTCAGTAACGCGCCGATCGCCCGCGCGTCTGCGATCTCCCCCAGCGACCAGGCGGCGTTGGTTCGCACCGGTGCCGCACGATCAGAAAGTGCCTCAATCAAAGGCGTCACCGCTGAGGTATCACCCAACAATCCCAATCCCCATGCAGCCTCGTAGCGCACCCCGGTAGAGGGCGACTTTAGCGCAGCGATAAGGACAGGAGTGGCTCTAGGGTCACTCAGATACCCAAGAGCTTCGGCAGCAAACATACGCGTCTGCTCAGAGGGGCAGCCCAAGACTTCACTCAACAGACTTATCGTCCCATAAAGATCCTCTCCGGCAAGGGAGTCTATGTACTCGTGGCGCTCTTCTATGGAACGAAACGCCATTACATCAAAAGCTCCGCAGTCAAGCGGGGCACTGAAAAGTAGAAGCCAGACAAACATCACACTCCTCCAGTTGTCTTTAATCTAATATATTCTACACGATCATGTGAATTTGTCAACTTGACAAGGGGGTGAGTGCGGACTATAATTTCGGTCGTATGCCAATCTACGAGTACCGTTGCAAGATATGCGGATACGCCTTTGAGCGCCTGCAGCCGATCTCAGCTGAGCCTTTGCGCCGCTGCCCGAAGTGCGGCAGTCCTGTTAAACGCCTCATAGGTACGGGTATAGGGGTTATCTTCAAGGGGAGTGGTTTTTACGAAACCGACTATAAACGCAAGAGTAACGTGCCGGAGAAACCCAAAACAAAGGCTCGGAAGTAAACAAGTCCTCCTGACCTTTAACCAAAAATGCTCTTAGCGAGGAAAGAGAACTCGCTAGATCTATCTGTGGTCGGTTCAGGAGCGCAACCTCGGATTAAGCCACGTCTTTTTACGTACCACAAGCCCTTTGTGTTTATAGGGCAACTCAGGATCAGGGTCAACCTGAGCTTGCACCCACCTACCGGAACTTTTATATACACGGTAAACATTTCTTGCCTGTCCCGTCAGATTCCATACCTCCTGACCTATTCTTACAATATGGACAAACTTCTTGGGTCTATCTGGCGTAACACCCATACGATCCTCCTACAAATAACAATATACTGCCTAAAGTAAATGGCCGATTGAGCTATTACACCCAGTCTAGGCCACTTTACGTTGATTACGCGGGGTAATTCTTGAAAGCTAGAGAACCTTACTACTTTAACTTTACAATCTTGGTCGTTCTTCCGTTAGTACCTGTAGCAAAGTAGGTCCCACTTGAAAGGCTGTTTACCATGATTCGGTCGCCGTTGATTTCACAATCAACTTTTCTCCCTGAAACGTCTACAACCTCACTACATCCTGGAACAGTTACCGAAGGCCCGCAGGATATTATAGAAGGGTTTTCAGTTGGGGTAGTTTGAGGGGGAGTTTCTGTAACACTGGGAGCATCATTGTAAAGCACTAGCACTTGTAGCCTTGGGTTGATTACAAAAGCTTGACTTCCATAGTAGAATTTACTTACAAGACCCAAGGTGTAAGTACCCGATTCCAGTTCGGTCATGTAAGTACTTGTGCTTTGATTGCGTACAGTTGACATTCCTAATGAATCCCCGTTACATGTTAGCCAATTGGTCCCATCACCCATGCTGCCAAAATACCCTCTGCACCAACCGTACGTAATAGAAACGATGCTGGGCTGGTCTGTCGTGAATTCAAGTTCCATTACCTTTGCAACGTTTTCCCCAGCAAAGTCAAGGGTATCCTCAATATGGGTTTCGTACAGGAAGACCCCTCCGAAGGCTGTTGACACCCCTAGTGCCATTAGTGTTAGGATTGTTAGAGCTTTTTTCATTTTTCCTCCTTTGTTCTTCTTCTTACGTGTCTACAAATAGGAAAAACTAAAAAATTCTTGACTAGATTTCGCCAAATCCCCATCCTGCCTTTCCCATACTATTTTCCCCCAAGCGCTCGGCGTTCTATTGTCGGTCGATGATGATGGTAACCCGGCACTCGGAGAGCAAACGCAGGTTAAGCGGTGAACTCAGAATACGTTCTGCATCTGCATCGGAAAGAACGATGTCGCGGCGATCACGCCCTGCGGCACGTTCGG
>JAYELY010000037.1:0-1281 GCA_034717795.1 Caldifarciminota bacterium | reverse complement strand
CGGTCGATGATGATGGTAACCCGGCACTCGGAGAGCAAACGCAGGTTAAGCGGTGAACTCAGAATACGTTCTGCATCTGCATCGGAAAGAACGATGTCGCGGCGATCACGCCCTGCGGCACGTTCGGCTATCAATCTCAAGGGGTTGAGTCCAAGCTCCCGTGTCTGGAGCGCGGCCCGCGGCGAGTATGCGTAATGCACATAACCACGTTCCAACAAAACGTTCCTATCCACGTTACCCGCGTCAAGGATTACGTTACCTTGTGGATCAAGGAGTCGCGGAAAGATACCCGGCTGAAAACCTGTTCCTCGCGTATCTATAATGAAGCCGGTGCTGGGGATAAAGCTCAGGTTGTTCTCTCCGGCGTCGGCTGAGGCATCCGGTTCTTGCTCATGCAAAGAAACAGGTTGCGTGGGGCGTGGGATGAGTTCATCGAGAAAGGGTCCAACCAGACTTATTACATACTCGTTCTGAACCTCTCCCGCGGTAGAGTAGCGAGTAGAAACGACTTGTGGATATGAGAGCACGGTTTGGAAGTAATTCTGAGCGTCTTGTGAGCGAGCCACTGCATCCCCTAGACTCAACTCCGCGTAGAGTGGTATGGTTGCAAGCAGTGAATCGAGACTCGCCTTGATCTCCCCCTTATATAGCGTGTCGCCAGCGAGATCAACCGGTCCATAGAAGTGAACCGAGAGTTCGCTCCAATCCACCTCCAACTCCACACCGCCGATCAATAGGAACGCTAACACGAACTGAACCATTCAGCCTCCAGTGTAATACGCTTTAAGCGGACGACGGGACTCGAACCCGCGACCACAGGCTTGGGAAGCCTGTGCTCTACCAACTGAGCTACATCCGCATCTTTCCAGAGAAAAGTATAGGCCAGAAAGCGGGTCTGTCAAGAGGAAGAGGCGGCAAGGGTGCGGATTCGAGCATAATGATATAAATATTTTAAAAAAAATCAGTATCTATTTTCTCCAATTAGCGGGCGAGGCTTGACAAGGGACTCGTCTTCAGTAAACTTTGAGTATATAAATAATGGGATGAGTCTCAAGTCAGGTATGGAGGAGAGTATACGTTGAACAACAACACAAGTGAAGTAGCTGAAGGAGGGAGTAAAAGCGCGAAGCTCCTTGCCGAGGCTCGTGAGTGTGTCAGGAAAGACAAATCGGAGGACGCATTGCGTTGCGCTGTCCAGGGGCTTAAGCATACCCCTACGGCTGTAGAGAGCGCAGAGTTGAATCGGATAGCCGGAGAGGCGCTTCTTAACCGTGGTCAACT
>JAYELY010000036.1:3352-5288 GCA_034717795.1 Caldifarciminota bacterium | reverse complement strand
GGCGGTCGGTTCTTGTTGAGCATGGTGTCTGCAAAAGGCCAAAGCACCTGATACGGCTTCGGGGTTTCTCCTGGACGGGCAAAAAGTCGATCTCCTTCGCCTTCGAACCCGAAGCCTTGGGGAATCGTCATATCGCTGAAGTAGAGCCCGCGGTTGGAGATGTCGACCATACCGCCGCCATCCTCCATCTCAGGCACGGCCATCGCTCCAATATCCGAATTGTAGGCCGCCTTCGAAACGTTGGCGATCCAGGTGGTGTCTCCGGTTAGTGTATCTACATAAGGGTAAATCGCCCCGAACCAGAACCCCATTGCATAGAGGTAGAACTGTTCGGACCCTGCTGGATACTCGGCATTTCTACCTCTGGTACCAGGATAGCCACCAGTGTAACCTGGCAAACCTTGGTATTCGTGTTCATCATCGGGATGGCGGGCAAAAACACCGCCCTGCATGGCGTTGGAGACCAGGAAGTCGGAGACGTTACCTACCCCTGTCCACCAGACCAGCCACCACGCCGCCGGCTCATCGGTAACCTCGCTCAAAAGAGGATAACCCGATGATACCTGAGGTGTCAGCTCAGCGTACCGCGGAGCGGCTGCAAGCACTACACCCGTCAATATAAGGATAAGACTTAGTTGACGCATTGCGCACCTCCTTTGTGATTTGCGTCATACTCTGCAGTCTTAGGATGAACCACAAAGGGTTAACATATAAGATTAGTTGTGAAACTGAGGTTGTCAAGTCCCCCTTCGTTCAGCGAACTTGACAGCCGGATTTTAACCTGTATAGTCATGAAAAAGAATAACTACCCGGAGGTCTCAATGCTCAAGACTCGCTCCTCGCTCGAACGCATCCAGCCCTACAAGCCGGGCAAGCCGATCGAGGAACTGGTACGGGAGTACGGAATCACGGGGGAGATCGTAAAGCTCGCTTCGAATGAAAACCCGCTCGGCCCTTCTCCCAAGGCGCTCGCTGCCCTTTCGCACGCATTGGACGAACTCAATCTATACCCTGACAACTCATGCTATGCCCTGCTTCACCGTCTCTCCGAGGCCAATGAAACGCCTGCAGACCACATCACTATCGGCAACGGGTCGGTGGAAATAATCCTCCAGGCGGCATTAGCCTGCCTGGAACCCGGCGAGGAAGTGATCATGAGCGAGGTCAGCTTTATCATGTACCCTATCGCCGCGCACATCGCAGGGGCAAAGCCGGTAAAGGTACCGAACAAGGATTGGCATCACGACCTCGATGCGATACTTGCAGCAGTCACCGACCGTACAAAAATCATCTTCATAGACAACCCCAACAACCCGCTCGGCTCGGTGATCGGACGCAAGGCAATGGACGCCTTCATCGAACGCGTGCCTGATCATGTTCTTGTAATCATAGACGAGGCCTACTACGAGTACATAGGCAGCATGGACTACCCCCGGTCTCTTCACTACGTCCACGCGGGCCGCAACGTGCTGGTGCTCAGAACCTTTTCGAAGATATACGGGCTTGCCGGACTCCGGATAGGCTACGGGTTCGCAAATCCTGAGATCATCCAGGCAACCTCAAAGGTTCGCCTGCCCTTCTCTGTAAACCGTCCGGCTCAGATAGCGGCTCTGGCGGCGTTGGACGATGAGAAACACATAGACGAAAGCCGGGCGCTCAACGAAACGGGAAAAATGTATCTGGCAAAGGAGTTTGAACGGCTGGGGCTCGAGTATATCCCGCCTTACGGGAACTTTGTCTTCGTGCGCTTTCCGTGCGAGACCGCTCCGATCCACAAGGCGCTTGAGCAACGTGGGATCATCGTGAGACCCGTGGGAGATAAGAATGCATTGCGCATAACCATCGGAACACCAGAGCAGAACAAGCGCCTGATCGCATCCTTGGAAGAAATCCTGAAAGGCAGAGAAACCGATAACCCGTAACACCCGTAACACCC
>JAYELY010000036.1:0-3252 GCA_034717795.1 Caldifarciminota bacterium | reverse complement strand
CCGTGGGAGATAAGAATGCATTGCGCATAACCATCGGAACACCAGAGCAGAACAAGCGCCTGATCGCATCCTTGGAAGAAATCCTGAAAGGCAGAGAAACCGATAACCCGTAACACCCGTAACACCCGTAACACCCCGTAACACCCCGTAACACCCCGTAACACCCGTAACATACCGTATGGATATTTAGTAGCCTATATGAAAATCCAAGATAGAAATTTACAGGAGGGCAGTTTACTTTTCGAGACCTCCCCGAGTCTTTCGCCGGAAGGAGAAAAAAAGCCTTAAAAAAACCCCACCTTTTGGCAGGGCTTTCAGACCATGGGAGGAGTGCAAAAAATCCCCCAAAATGACCACCTTTTGACCAGCTTTTGACCAGCTTTTTGGTGACGAGTGCCACTCAAACCTAACGAGTTGGCGCCGCGCTTTTTTCTCTACAGTTAGTTTCGGATAGCCTCACCGCACATCTCACCTGGCCCAACACCTATCTATTCCATTAACCACTCAAGGGCCTTGCTCTCTGCCGCGAAGAACTCGGTGTCTGTATACTTTTTAAAATATGCCATAAGTGTAATCCCCACCATCCTTACCTCGGGTCGGCTGCATATAAGGGCCACTCTCTCTACCCCTGCCTGGCGAAGCTGCCCGAGGAGTTGGGAGCGCAGCTCCTCGTCCGGAAAGGATTCAATCTCCGAGAGGTCGATGACCGCTTTGTGTAGGACATGGCCTTTGATAAAACTCTGGCAACGCTCACGCAACTCGTTGACATTTGAAGCGCTACAGTGACCTACGAAACGAATCCAAAGGGTCTGCTTTGCATCGTCGAGCCATGCGTCGTGCTTCATATTAGAATCTCAGGAAAGGGCCGCCCGGCGAACTCGCCAAATACACCCGGCGCCGTAAAGATCATAAACACCGGACGACAGTAACTCACACTACTAAAAAAACGACCTCTTCCACATATCCTCTCCGGAATCATGCATGTATTCTGCGTTAAATTAGCCCAGGGTCAATCGGACAGATGACCTACCCTCGCAACTAAGCAAAAAACCTTAGTGAACATTGGTGGTCAACTATGTCCTGTGGGACACAACAGGCAAGTCGATGTTTTAGCTGAACTTATCCGCTCACAACCCGTCAAATTGATCAGGTGTGATGGATAGCAGCCTGAGACTAGACGATCCCCTTGGTAACGGCATACCGGGTCAGTTCAGCCGTAGAGTGGACGCCCAGCTTCTCCATGATGTGCGCCCGGTGCGTCTGGACCGTTTTAAAGCTGATCTTGAGAATCTCCGAGATCTGTCTGCTGGTATATCCATCTGCTATGAGCTTGAGAATCTGGCGCTCCCTTGCCGTAAGCTTGGCAGGACCGTGACGAGCGGAACGAGTAGGACTCTCCTGGAGCTGGCGACGCAGCTTCTCCGATACCGAGGGTGAAAGGAAGGTAGATCCACGGTAAACGCTGCGCACGGCAGCAACAAGGTCGGATACAACCACATCCTTAAGTATATATCCCGATACCCCTACCTTGAAGGAATCCACAATATACTCCTCGTCATCATACATGGAGAGGATAAGTATGCGGGTTTCGGGAAGCTTCTCACGGATCTTGCGGGCCGCCTCCACACCGGAAAGCAGGGGCAGGGCCATATCAAGAATCACCACGTCCGGTGCGTGATCTATGCAAGCCTGGACGCCCTTGAGACCGTCTTCCGCTTCTCCTACCACCTCTATGTCTTGCTCATGCTCAAGCAGGGCGCGGATACCTTTACGAACCACGGTATGATCGTCAACCAAAAGAACTCTTATCTTATCCGTCATTAATCCTCCTCCACAGAGAGTTTATCCGAACTGCGAGGTATTTCAACCTCCACCAGCAATTGAGTTCCTCTGCCAGGAGACGAACTCAACTCAATCCTGCATCCGATCAGAGCCACACGCTCGCGGATCGAACGCAACCCCAATCCGGTGGAGACAGAGGCAATCTTCTCTACATCAAAGCCCTTGCCGTCGTCCTCAACCATTACACGAAGCACAGGTTCGTCATACTCAAACCTCACCGTAATCTCCTCGGGATCGGCGTGCTTTAAGGCGTTTGCAACCGCCTCCTGAATGATTCGGTAAAGCATGATCTCGGTATCAGGATCGGCGCGCGGAAAATCATCATCCCCCTGAATCACAAAACTAACACCGGTTCCTTCGGCTACGGATCGGGCAAGGGCATGCACCGCAGCGGCAAGCCCAAGGTTGTCAAGCGCGGGTGGAAGCAGCTCGTAGGAGAGATCCCTTATGAAGTCCTGTGTCTCCTTAACCATCTTTTTGGCTTCAGTCAAGCGTTCCTGCGCTTTCCGCTCACGCGCCAATTCGGGAGCGGAAAGGGTAAGAGAGACCCCTGTCAACTGCTGGGCAATCTCGTCGTGCAGCACCCTTGCGATGCGGCGACGCTCATCCTCCTCGGCCTTAACCAGACGCAGATTGAGTTCTGAGATGCGACGCTCTCGCTCCTGAAGATCCTCGTAAGACAAAGCCAGCTCCTTGGCCTTGCTTTCGGTAGCAAGTGCGGATGAAAGGATCTGTGAAGCGGTCCAGAACAGACGTATATCCTCAACGTTCCACTCGCGTTTGCGTTTTGCCTCGTCAAAACCGATGGCACCCCAGAAACGACCCTCTACAAAGATAGGCAAAACAAGAATGGCACGTATTCGCTCGGCCTCGAACATCTCACGCTCACTGACCGGCAGATCATCGGTAAGCCCGGGGATTGCCTCTCCCGTGGAAAGTGTCTTGAGCCATCGCTCGAATCCTTGATCATAGTAAACCTTATCCATGCGGTCGTTATCCAGCCAGGAAGCCTCCTCGGAAACCCAACGATGGATACGCTTCATAAATGGGCGGGTGTTCTCCTTCTCGTGTGAGAAAAGGTATACCCGGCTGACCTCTGTGACCCTGCCCAGCCGTTCAAGGAACTCGCCAAGCGAGGAATCCGAAACCTCCTCACTTAAGAACAACGAGGATATCTCAAAAAGAACCTTCTCATACTCCATGCGCAGCCGCAGAGCCCGCTCGGCCTGCTTGCGTTCGGTAATGTCACGAGCCACACCCTGAACGGCAAGGATACGTCCCCCCTCGTCACGTATAAAGTTCCAACTCACCGCAAACCAATGGCTTCTTCCCTGGCTGTCATAGATCTCACAGTCAATGTCGTGAGCGGGCTTACCTTCACGCAGGGCCTTTGCAAACAGCGCCTCGAGC
>JAYELY010000035.1:3475-5316 GCA_034717795.1 Caldifarciminota bacterium | reverse complement strand
AAAAAAAGTAGAGGGCAAGGCATGCCTTGCCCCTACAGTATTTCAAAAAACATAGAAGGATGCGTCAGGATCGTTTTTGTAGACACAGGACGTTGTGGCAACTAATCCTTCTCAATCATTCCGCGCATGGGCACGAAGTAGCAGCCGCCCTCGTAGCGTTTAGCAAGGCCGGTATCTTGTTTGGTGTAGATGGTCAATATCTGTGCCGTGTGCTGGGGACCTACCGGAACCACAAGCCTCCCCCCTATTGCAAGCTGCTCGACCAGAGGCTGGGGAAGCTTTTCCGGCGCGCAGGTGATTATGATACCATCGAACGGCGCGGCTTCAGGCCAGCCAAGATACCCGTCACCGGCCTTTACGTGCACGTTCTCATATCCCAGAGAATCAAGGCGCTTTGCAGCACTCTCGGCAAGCCCGGGAAGAAGCTCTATGGTGTATACCTCGGCTGCCAGCTCGCCAAGGATCGCGGCCTGATAGCCTGAGCCGGTGCCTACCTCCAGAACCTTCTCATCCCCTTTAAGTTTAAGCAGCTGGGTCATTATCGCCACCATGTAGGGCTGGGAGATGGTCTGGCCCTCGCCTATTGGCAGTGGAAAATCGCCGTAGGCGCTGGTTTGACAGGAATCCGGGACAAAGGCATGGCGCGGCACCTTGCGAAACGCGGCAAGCACCCGCTCATCGGTTATGTCCCTGGCCTCAAGCTGATTGGCAACCATCCGCTCGCGTGCTGCCTGATAAGGATCAGGGCGTTCTTCCCTTTTCATCTTCCCCTTACATCCTGCGGCGCACAATGCAGCCAAAACAACTGCAAGAAACTTGTAAGCCACGAATCTCTTGATAGATAACATAACATCCTCGCGTAGTTTCTCAACCTATTTGCCCTCCAGGAGCTTGCGGAACTCCTGCTCGGATATGATCTTTACACCTAATGTGCTGGCCTTCTCGAACTTTGAGCCTGGGTCGGCTCCTGCCACCACGTAGTCGGTTTTTTTCGAGACCGATGAGGAGACCTTTCCTCCGCGCTTTAAGACCTCCTGACCTGCTTCTTCCCGGCTCATCTTCTCAAGCCCTCCGGTGAACACGAAGGAAAGTCCTGAAAGGGTCTGATTGATCTCCTCGATCGTTTCAGTGGAAAAGTTCACCCCGGCTTTGCGTAACCGCTCGATAAGTTCAAGGTTGCGCAGATTATCAAAGAAATCCCTTATGCTCTGCGCGGTTACAGGGCCTATGCCCTCGATCTCGCTTAACTCATCAATATCGGCATCCATCAATTCGTCAATATCCTTGAATCTCGATACCAGCGCCCTTGCACCGGTGGCACCCACGAACCTTATCCCTAACCCGAAAAGGATGCGCTCGAACGGACGGTGCTTGCTCCCTTCTATCCCCTTGAGCAGGTTATCCGCCGACTTGGCACCCATCCTTTCGAGCGCAATCAACTCTTCTCTGGTCAGATCGTAGATGTCGGCGATGCTTTTGACCAGGCCTTCATCCACCAGCTGGATTATAAGCTTCTCCCCCATCCCTTCTATGTCGACAGCACCGCGCGAGGCGTAAAGAGCTAATGACGCCTTGAGTATGGCCGGGCAGTCGCGGTTTATGCACCGCCACGCCACGTCGTCTTCGTATTTCTCAAGCTTTGAGCCGCATACCGGACAATGTGTGGGCATCTTGAACTCGCGCTCCGAACCGTCGCGGCGTTCAGGGATGGATTTTATCACCTGCGGGATGATCTCGCCGCCCTTTTCTACCAGGACCCAGTCGCCGATCTTCAGGTTTCTGCGCCGGATCTCCGATTCGTTGAACAGACCGGCTCGTGACACTGTGGTGCCTGAGATGAA
>JAYELY010000035.1:0-3375 GCA_034717795.1 Caldifarciminota bacterium | reverse complement strand
TTATCACCTGCGGGATGATCTCGCCGCCCTTTTCTACCAGGACCCAGTCGCCGATCTTCAGGTTTCTGCGCCGGATCTCCGATTCGTTGAACAGACCGGCTCGTGACACTGTGGTGCCTGAGATGAAGACCGGTTCTAAGATTGCCACCGGATTCACAGATCCTGTCCGGCTTACGCTGAGCTGGATACCGAGCAGCTTTGTGGTCGCCTGCTCAGGCTGATACTTGAACGCCACGGACCAGCGCGGCGACTTTGCGGTGTAACCGAGCTCGGACTGGGCAGAGAGCGAATCAACCTTTATGACCACGCCGTCTACGGCATATCCCATGTCGTGGCGCTTCTTCTCCCAGTCCTCTATATAGCGGATTACCTCATCCAAATTCTCGCACCTGCTCATGTTGGGTATGATCGGAATTCCAGCCTGCTTGACCGTTTCGAGCAGATTGTAGAGCGAATCGGATCTCCATCCCTCAGGCCGCAAGGGCGAGTGCGCCATGAAGCGAAGCTTGCGTTTAGCCACCTGGCGGGAGTCAAGGAGTTTTAAGCTTCCTGCGGTAGAGTTGCGGGGGTTGGCGAAAGGCTCAAGCCCCTGCTCCTCCCTCTCCTTGTTGATTCTCGCAAACTCCTCCTTGGGCATGTAAACCTCTCCTCTGACTATCAGCACACCTTTGGAAAGCAAACCGTCAAGGAGTTTCAGAGGTATAGATTTTACCGTACGCAGGTTTTGGGTGATGTCGTCACCGGTTTGACCGTCGCCACGAGTGGCGCCCCTGACAAATACTCCATTTTCATAGCGCAGGCTGACCGCAACACCGTCTATCTTCTGCTGAACGACGTATGCCTGATCCCCTACAGCCTGCCTGACCCTGCGGTCGAACTCGCGAAGATCGTTCTCCGAATAGGTGTTATCCAGGCTCATCATGCGTTCCTCGTGGCGCACCTGCTCGAATCCTTCAAGCGGCTGGCCTCCTACCCGCCGGGTGGGCGAATCAGGGGTAACCAGGTCGGGAAACCGCTCCTCAAGCTCGATCAAACGGCGCATCAAGACGTCGTATTCCGCGTCGGATATAACCGGCTGGGCCAGAACGTAGTAGCGGTGGTTGTGGTAGTTGATCTGGCTGCGGAGTTTTTCTATCTCCTTCCGGGCAGCATCCTTTTCCATACGTTAAGCATAAGACCAACCACATCCCTTGTCAACCCATAACTTGCTGCCAGGCGAAGCGGCACTAATCAACGTCCTTCTCCTCCCAGAGTCCAAAGATGTTGCCGCTGGGATCGGTAAAATAGACCCGAAAGGCAGAACCCTGTCCAGATTTAGAGTAAATCGCTCTCAGGTACATAAGTCTCTCGCATATGCCCTGACCTTTGAATCATACCCCTTACATAGCTGACATCCTTCTCTTCGATCCCCAAGATACTGGCTATCTCTGAATCCTTCCATCCCAATTCCAAGGCCAACAAGATAAGGTCCAACCCCTCGTAGGAAATCCCTACTGCCTGCTCATCACTGATGCCAGGGATAATATCCGGGGATGGGGCCTTTTCTATAATCTTTAAGGGAATATCAAGGTATCGGGCGAGTTCTCTCACTTGAGTTTTGTATAGGCTCAAAAGCGGCATAACATCAGCCGCATCGTCACAGCCATGCTTTACGAAGAATCCGATCCTGGACTCGCTTTTATTTGCGGCCCCAATCACCAGCCGGTTTTCAAGCTCTGCATAAAGATAGAGCAATATCATCCTCAGTCTGTGCTTTATCCGATAATAGGCGTTGGCTTTTTTAAGGAAAGAGGGCTTACCCTTAAAACCCAGGAGAGCTGCCGAGAAAGGGGACTCCCCCGCCCTTCTTTCATAGAAACCGTAAGCCTTCTTGACCAAGGTCTCCTTTGTTTGCTTTGTCAAGGGAAATTTATTCAACGGGAATAATCGGTATACCCCAAGTCTTTTAAGATAAGGGGTTATATCAATCAGCTTTGCTTGAATTCCCAACTTGCGAGCGAAGTCCAGGGCATCCTTTATGTGCTCCTTTTTTGAGTCCTTCTCCGGCATAATAAGGGCCAAGGTTTTTTCTTGACCGAGGGCTTTTTTGCACAAGGCCGCAACCACAGCCGAGTCAAGCCCTCCGCTTAACCCCAAGATCGCCCCTTCCCTTTCCAACCTTTCCGTATACCCTCTGATAAAGTCCTCCAGGGAAGAGGATAACTTTGCCGGCTCAATCTTCATCTTATCCTTGAGGCTTCTTAATCCGGCATCTGTACTCATTTCATCAACCACTGACGCTTATTGCGTTTAGCCATAATTATCCCCTAGTTAATAATTTCCACCTCGAAAAACCACAAGAGCCTTGACCGACTCTAAACTTTACATAGCATCTATGATCTTCTGCAAACTCTCCAGCCCTCGAGCCTCGGCGTCGCGTGCGGCCTTGAGTGCTTCAATCGCCTTGTTTCTTCGTGCCTCATCCTTGATGTGCTCGGGCTTGCGGGTGTGGAACGGAAAAAGCTCCCCTACTCGTTTCAGATTCCGAGCTACGACATCATAGTAACTGATCGCTTCGTCGAACAGGAATGCGAGTTTGGAATCCAACCGCTCCTTGGCTTCCTTGAGAAACTCGACCGCGAAGTTCCGGCACTCGAACCACACTACAGCGTTGTAGGTCATGCCGAACCCGTCGGCGGTATCAGTTTCAAGCGCCTTGATCCAGAGATCAAAACCTTCTAAACCCGCCTTGTACCCCTCGTATATCCACTTCTTCGGACTCCTGGCGTGCTCAAGCGCGAACTCAAACGCCTGTTTGACGGTTGTAGCATCGTTGGCCGGCTTGCCGGGCTTCACCGAATACATCTCTATCACGCCGATGTCGCCGGCAGCAAGCTCCTGCCAGGGCTTAGGAACCTTGGCAGGTTCAGGCATGGGACCTGAGAAGTGATATCCCTCCTCATCGTAGCCTGTAACTACGTAGAATTCGGGCACCGCCAGCTCCCAGCCGTAGCAAGGAATACCTTCGTCTATGGATTTCTTGACGTGCTCCCAGGCCTTTTTCCGTGACTCTTCGAAGTCTGGTTTCCCTTTATGTGAGAACACCCCGTCGATCTCATAGCCGACATTTTTGCCGAGCTTGAATAGCATCTCGGTGTGCCACGCGGTTGGCCCTGAGGGGCAGACCTGCTCGTGCATGTTGATTAAGAAGGAATGCCCGGTCGCCCCGAAGAGCCACGCGTCGGATACGTCTATGTCCAGATAATCCAAACACCCCTTGATGCACCCCAGATGGGTAACCCACATGGGTTTCCATTTAAGGTTTTCGAGCTTGGTGCTCATTGCGTCCTCCTTTAGACTACGCGGGTTCGGTGTAGACAGAAATATACACCGCCG
>JAYELY010000034.1:0-5476 GCA_034717795.1 Caldifarciminota bacterium | reverse complement strand
GAGCGTATATTCACTGCCTTCAACAGGAACTGGCCGCCTTCTGCCGCTGGCGTCCGGTTCGCCCAGTTCCATCTTTATGCACTCCACTTTCAATCCGTCGCGTCCGGACGAAACGTTGGTGGGCGCCGTAAGGAAACTGATGTTCACGCCTTCGTTTATGGTCTCTTCTATCTCTTCAGCGGTTGCAGGCATCTCTTCACGGGTTCGCCGGTAGAGTATGGTGACTTTTTTTGCACCCTTCCTCAACACGCTTCTGGCCACGTCCATGGCCACGTTGCCGCCTCCGACGACCGCAATCTCCCCGGCAATGTCTATCTTTCTTTCCAGATTTATGGCGTGCAGCACGGCTATCCCGTCCAGCACCAGGGGGTTATCTTCGCCAGGGATTCTCATCTTCATGCTCTCGGAGGTGCCTATGGCCAAAAGGATTGCGTCAAATCCCTGATTGAACAGTTCCTCAAGCGATTCTATCTTTGCGCCCAGCTTTATGTTCACGCCGATGTCTTCTATATCTTTAATCTCCCGGTCAAGAACCTCTCTCGGCAGCCGGTACTTGGGTATGCACGTTCGCATCATTCCACCGGGTTCAGACAGGGATTCAAAAACTGTTACCGAATGCCCCAGCGGTCTTAAGAACCATGCCGCGGTCAATCCTGCAGGCCCGGAGCCTACGATCGCCACCTTTTTGCCGGTCTCGGGCGCGATCACGATCTTGGAGCGCCACCTGCCCGAATCCTGCTCGGCTATGAATCTTTTTAATGCCTTTATAGCAATCGGCTCGTTTACTTCAGTTCTGCGGCACGCCTCCTCGCACGGATGGAAACACACGTGTCCCAGCACGTTCGGGAACGGAACCTTTTCCCTTACAATCTCCAAAGCGTCCTGATACCTGCCCTCGGTAATCAGTCTCACGTATAATGGAACGTCTACCCCTGCGGGACAAGCGTCCTTGCAGGGCACCAGCACCTTTTCGCGCTCTTCTTCAGTGAACTCCTTCTTGTCAACCAATGAGCCTGAAGGGCACACCTCCACGCACGCCAGACAGAACTTGCAGCCCGCATCTTTCAATGATACGTTGCTGCTGGTGCCCACAAAGGTTTCAATACCCCGGTTCATCAAGCCGATAACCCCGGCGCCCCTTATATCCTGACACATCCTCACGCAGCGTTCACACAAGATACACAGGTTAGGATCCCTGGTAAACAATGGATCGTCTGAGGCAACGGTAAATCCCCTGTGATGGGGCGCATATCCGGCAAGCAGTTCATCTACGCCGATCCAGTCGGCCACCTTCCTCAACTGCGAATTCTCGGCAAGCTCGCCCGGATATTCGCTCAAGGTCAGCCAGATGTTGTTCTTCCTTAATTCCTTAAGCCTCGGGGTATCGGTATGTACCACCATTCCTTCGCTGGCGGTTGTGGCGCACGCAGCCGGGAATCCCCTAACGCCTTCTATCTCCACAACGCACAACCGGCACGCGGCCATAGGTGGAATGTCGGGGTGGTAGCACAGATTGGGTATATAAATTCCGGCGCGGAGCGCGGCCTGCAACACTGTTTCGCCCGCTTGCGCCTTTATTTGCCTGCCGTCAACAGTCAAAGTAATCATTGCACCACCTCCGCAATCATTGTATCGCGTCGAAGTTGCACGCGGCAATACACGCCTTGCATTTTATGCATTTATCCTTGTTGATCTTCGCATACTGTTTCTTCTCCCAATCAATGGCCTCTACAGGACACGCCTTGAAGCAAAGTCCGCATTTTACGCATTTTTCTTCTATGACCTCGAATTTTACGAGCTCCACGCATACGTGAGCGGGACAGCACTTGTTTTCTATGTGCGCTTCATACTCATCTGAAAAGTACTTCAGGGTTGTCAACACCGGATTGGGTGCCGTATTGCCGAGCCCGCAAAGAGCCGTGTCTTTTATTACCTCGCCCATCTTTTGCAAAAATTCAAGGTGCTCTCTGGTGCCCTTGCCACCGGTGATCTGTTCGAGAACCTCCAGCATCCTTTTTAAGCCGACCCTGCATGGAACGCACTTGCCGCACGATTCCGCCACCGTGAAGGAGAGAAAAAACCGGGCTATATCAACCATACAGGTGCTCTCATCCATAACGACGAAGCCGCCTGACCCCATAATCGCGCCCGTCTTGGTAATGGACTCGAAATCAATGGGCGTATCCATAAGGTCTTCGGGCAGGCATCCGCCTGAAGGACCGCCTATCTGTACGCCTTTGAGCGCTTTTTTCTTATTCAGCATCCCGCCGCCCGGGCCGAATATGAGCTGGCGGATAGTGGTTCCCATCGGAATCTCAACCAGACCGGTATTCTTCACCTTGCCTGCCAGCGCAAAAACCTTTGTGCCCGTACTTTTTTCAGCGCCTATGGAAGAGTACCACTTCGCGCCCCTCGTAATGATATGCCTGACGTTTGCAAAGGTTTCCACGTTGTTAATGACCGTCGGCTTGTCCCATAATCCCTTTTGCGCAGGATACGGGGGCCTGGGTTTCGGCATTCCCCTGCGGCCTTCGATTGACGCGATAAGAGCGGTTTCCTCGCCGCACACAAACGCCCCGGCGCCTTGCTTTATGGTAATCTCAAACGAGAATTCGGAGCCGAGGATACCCTGGCCCAGAAATCCTTTTCCCCTGGCCTGGGGTATCGCCCTTTCCAATCTCTTTATTGCCAGCGGATACTCCGCGCGGCAGTAGACATATCCCGCATTTGCGCCGATTGCAAAACCCGCGATAATCATTCCTTCAATCACCGAATGCGGGTCCCCCTCCAGGATACTGCGGTCCATGAACGCCCCTGGATCACCCTCGTCTGCGTTGCAGATTATGTACTTTTCATCGCTCGCTTCTTTTTTGCATAACTCCCACTTTAACCCTGTTGGAAATCCGCCTCCGCCCCTGCCTCTTAAGCCTGAACCCTTGATCTCCTCTATCACCTGCTGTGGAGTCATCCCCAAGGCCTTTTTTAATGCGTCGTAGCCGCCCTGGGCAAGGTAATCACTAATCTCGTCAGGATCAATCTCACCGCAGTTCGAAAGAACGACCCTTACCTGATCAGCGAAAAACTGCTTGTAATCCTCACCGGCCTGCAGTCTTTCCAAAGGCTCCCCGGCCTGCAGATGCTTTTCTGCAAGCTCTGCAACGTCTTCAGGCTTGACGTACTCGTAAGTAATCCTGCCGAGTTCCGGGGTAATGACATCAACCAGCACGTCCCTGAACAGACCCCTGTCGCCGGTTTTTACGATTTCCCATTTATCGGTCAATTTGTGGCGCGCCAGCTCGTTCCTGAAATTAGCTTCCACCTTTTCAGCGCCGGCTGCAATCCCGCTCGTACCCATGCATATCAGTATTCTGTTTTTCATATTACTCAGCCCCTTCCGATTTGTAGCTGTCCAGAAGGGCGTCCAGGTTTTTAATGGTGCACCTTCCGTGAAAATCTTCGTCAACCACAATAACGGGCGCTATGCCGCAGCATCCGAGGCACGCAACCCTTTCTAAGGAAAACATGCCGTCTGCCGTGGTTTCGCCTTCGCTCACTCCTAATTTGTCTGACAGGTAATCGAGAAGTTCCTTCCCGCCCATAACGTGACAGGCGGTGCCCTGGCAAACCCTGATAGTATGTCTGCCTCGCGGGGTAAGGTAAAATTGAGTGTAGAACGTCAACACCCCGTAGATTTTTACCGGATAGATTGAAAGTTCTTTTGAAACCAACTCTACGGCCTCTTTGGAGACGTAGCCATAGGTGTCTTGAATTTCCTGCAGCAGCGGAATCAATGCGCCCTTTTTGTCGCGGTATCGCTCGATCGTCTTCTTTGCATCCGAAAGGTCGCTCTTCATTTACAGACCATCCTCTTTAGATACTATTTTTTTAAACTTGTGCGCCGATTCGTGTGGAGGTTCCCCACAAATCGCTTGTTAGCGGCAACTATACTCATTTGAGTCGCCGTGTCAAGGTTTTTAAGAAGTTGCAGCTTCAAAGTTCGTGATTATACGGGGTTTGGAATGCTGTGTCAATCAGAAAAACACCCCACGAACCCGTCAGCCTTACATCGCACTCGTCACAGGTTTTGGGGTCCCCGGACGTACGCGAAGCGAACGTCTGGGGTGGAAAAAAGCTGGTCAAAAGGTGGTCAAAAGATGGTCAAAAGATGGTCAAAAGATAGACAAAAGATGGACAGGGACGCGACTACGTCGCAATTGCAAATATCAAATTTCAAAATGCAAAATGATGGGACGGATACGGAGCGAAGCGGACGCGCAAGCGACGCCTGGGGTAAAAAAGCTACCCAAAAGGTAGACAAAACTTCGGGGTCCCCACAAAGCTACGAAGTAGATTTGTGGGGTGGAAAAAGCTGGACAAAAGATAGACAAAAGATGGACAGGATTTAAGGGGGTCCCCGCGGCTTCACGAAGTGAAGACGTGGGGTGTCAGTTCGTCAGGTTTCAATGGTGTTCTTCATTCATTAAAGACACCCTTCCCCTCCCCCTTAATCCCCCTCCACCAAGGAGGGGGAATCGTTCTGTGGGGTACAACCACTCGGTCGTTGCTGCATCAACATGGTTGATGCACTCCAAAGCATTCACCCCACACCTCTGCTTCGCAGCTGTACGGGGACCCTGGAAAAGATTATTTGGAGGCTTCCTTGCGTTTGGCTTCTATTTGGTTCTTGGCCCACTCAAAATATTTCAAATCTTCTTCTACCCATTTTGGATGAATGCCTACTTCTTGCCAAGCAATGATACAATCTAAAACATAATTCCTTACCTCCTCCGCTTCACTCTTTTTAGGGATAAATCCGGACATGGTTTCATGGATTTTTACACCTGATTCGTTAAGGGAAATCTCAGGTATTTTATGTTCCATACTCATATAATTATGTAGACCTCCGGCCTTACCAACCGTTTGTAGTTGAACTACAATGTCTTCCATCCCAGAGAGTATCATTCTAAATCCACGATACACAGAATCCTTAAAAGCCTGCAATTCTTCATCGTCATACGCTACATTGTGATCTAAGTCCTCATAAATCCAATCAGATAAATGTATCCCTGGGTATTCTTTAAAGATTCCGATCCTATCTCGCACATACTTGAAAGCAATTCGGTAAGCCAATTTGCTAAATACAACTGAATCTTCAAACTTCTCTAACTCTATTAATTCCTTAGCCCACAACAAAACCTGTTTAAGTTTTGAATCTGAGACTGCATCTACTACATCAAGATCATCAAACTTAACACGGAATTCTTGAGAAAAACAATCCTCAATAAAATCCTTACTTTTAAACCGATATTCAGCTATAAGTTCCGCAGCAAGAACCTCTGCTGCATGCTGAGGGATTGTCCCACTCTCTGTTGAAATTAGACAGCGAACCGTAGTTCATTGACCTAATCATATCAAGCAGCTTCACTGTTGTCAAGTTCAGGCCTTCTTTTCAGTGCCCCTACCAACTGGGGTATCT
>JAYELY010000033.1:0-5483 GCA_034717795.1 Caldifarciminota bacterium | reverse complement strand
GGCCTCTGGCCAGAACGAATCCACCCAGGAACAGAAGAATCACGGGTGAGAAGAACGGCGCGAGGAAGATCTTGTAGTCTGCGACGGGAAGATGTTGAGCTACGAAGATTGAAAGCAGTGCTGCGATCACCAGTGAGGCGATGTATAAGGGTATAGCTTCGGATACCCAGAGGATCAAAGCCAGAACAAATACAGCAAGCGTGCGCCGCGCGGCTGCATCCATCCCCGGAATCGGGGCAAAGCATATTGCGGCAAACGCCGCGGCCGAAAGCGTGACAAAGAAGATTCGCCAGCCGAGCTTCAACTACCCTCCGGTGATAAGTCTGAATACGTCGTTGAAAAGGGTTAATACGAGGAGTGCTATGATTAAAACGAAGCCGATGTTGATAGCGATGGTCCAGGTCTTCTTGCCGAATCTCTTGCCGCTTATCTTCTCGATAGCGAACATGAGGATTCGCCCTCCGTCCAGCGCGGGTATGGGGAGGAGGTTGATTATGGCAAGGCTTATCGAGAGGTATGCAAGCAGACCCAGGAGATGGTCAAGTCCCCAGCGTCTGCTCTGGGCGGATAGATTGGCGATAAGTATTACCCCGCCGAGATTGCGCACCGATTCCTTGCCGGTTATCAGTTTGCCGAGCAGGGTAAATATATGAAAGGTTACCTCGCCCGTACGTCTTATCGGTAACCAAATGACTTCAGCAAAGGTTAGCGGCCTTGTGGGAACGTGAACAATAACCCCTATTCCGTAATCCCCGGTGAGTTTTATCCTCTCCGGCGTAATCGCGGCACTTAAGGTATCGCCTTTATGGAGCCATTTGAAGCCAAGCGCCTGGGCGCTGTCAGCACTCTTTACAGCCTTAAGAAGTTCGTTCCAGGTATTGATAGGTTCTTCGTCGACGGCTATTATCCTGTCTCCTCTCTTGATGCCTGCTCTGTCAGCCGGTCCCCTAACGATTATTCTTCCGATGACAGCAGGCAGGCGCATATTCAGGTTGAAGGAATCCGCAGGCGGAAGCTTTAGAGCAAGACGTTCTCCGCTACGAATCACGGTGACATCAATGGTATCTTTATCCGAGAGCATGCTGGCGAACTGGGAGATGGTAATGATTTTTTTACCGTTTACTGCAATGACGCTGTCGCCCGGCTGGAACCCTGTTTGGGCAAAGGGTGATGATTCGTCAAACTCAAGCACTGCCGGAGGCGACTCGATCCCCCAGCCCAAACCGATCACGAAGTATATGATAACGGCGAGCAGGAAGTTGGCTATTATTCCTGCCGCAGTTGTTATAGTCTTGCGGCCGAAGGGAAAGGCGAAGAAGCCCTCAGGGTCGTCAAAATCCTCACCCTTGAACTTCACGTAGCCTCCCAGAGGAACAACCGAAAGCTGGTAGGTGGTATCTTTCTTCTTCCACTTCACTATGGCCGGGCCGAAGCCTATTGAGAACTTTTCAACAGGGATCTTTGCAAGCTTACCTGTTATAAGATGCCCGAACTCGTGGAAACCTATGAGCAGGAGCAGTACGGCGACGAATATAAGTATGTCAAAAACGATTTGCATCGATCTCCTTTTCTACGAACTGTTTTGCCAAACGCTCGGCCTCCCGTATCTGTGATATCGAAGGTTCCTTGATATGCCGGTGGCTCTTCATCGCTTTCCGGATCAACTCAGGGATATCCTCGAAGCGTATCTTGCCTTTAAGGAACTGCTCGACCGCTTCTTCATCCGCCGCCTGCAGTACAGCCGGAGCCGTTCCGCCTTTCTTGAGGACTTCATAAGCAAACCCAAGGCATGGGAAACGCCCAAGGTCCGGTTTCTCGAACTCAAGCAACCCTACCTCGGCCAGATCGAGCTGGGATACAATTCTGTGGCCGCGTTCAGGATAAAGCAAAGCGTATTCGATAGGCAGCCGCATATCCGGCACTGAGAGTTGGGCGAGTACAGAGCCGTCCACAAACTCAACCAACGAGTGGACAATTGATTGCGGATGCACCAAAACCTCGATCCTCCCAGGCTCCACCCCGAAAAGGAAGTGCGCCTCGATTACCTCGAACCCCTTGTTCATGAGCGTTGCCGAATCTACCGTTATCCGCTCGCCCATCTCCCATGTAGGGTGAGCAAGAACCTCTCCAGGCGTGGCCCCGGTATAATCCTTTTTGCGGAACGGCCCGCCCGATGCGGTAAGTATCAATCTCCTTACCGTTTGCGGATCACGGCCTTCCAGACACTGGTGGATGGCGTTGTGCTCTGAATCTATGGGGAGGAGTTCCCCATTACCTTCCTGTAACGCTTGTTGGATAAACTTCCCGAAGCTTACCAGAATCTCCTTGGTCGCAAGAGCCACCCTCTTGCCTGCCTTTAGTGCAGCAAGGGTTGCATCAAGGGCGGCGGTGCCTGTCATGGCTACAACAAGGATGTCAACTTCGGGATTGGACGCGAGGTTAACAAGCGGCTCACTGCCGCAGGCAATCTCGGTATCTGCACTGCCGGATAGCTGGATGCACCTCTCCTCGTTCAGCACTACAGCTTGTCTCGGCGATAACTCAGCTATCTGAGAATCAAGCAGTTCTATGTTCTGGTTGGCTGCCAACCCGATTATCTTCAGGCGATCTCTCAATGAACCGATCACCTCGACGCTGAGTCGTCCGATTGTTCCGGTCGATCCCAGTATGACTACGTTTTCCACCGCTTGCACGTCAGGGGCAGGTACCTGCAGCTAGCAGGTTCTCTGCCAGTTCAAGGTCTTGCGGGAAGGTGATCTTGATGTTCTCCTCCCTGCCCGGAAGTATATGGATTTTTTCTCCAAGCCGTTCCACGTAGCTTGCCTCATCGGTGCCTATAAATCCTTCGGCTTCAGCTTTTGCTAAAGCCTGTCTCAAGATCGGCAAACCGAAGAACTGCGGGGTCTGCGCCCGGTACAGACAATCTCTGGGAACGGTTTCGAGGACCACATCGTCCTCAACGCACTTGATCGTGTCCGTAACAGGTATTGCATAGATCGCAGAGCCCTTTGTCTTCACCACTTTGAATCCTTCGGTTATCTCCTCAGCACGAACAAAGGGTCGGGCCGCGTCGTGGACAGCCACGAAGCCTTCCTTGGGCAGGGCCTTTAAGCCTGCATGCAGGGAGTCAATACGCTCTGTTCCGCCAGGCACAACCGCTTCAATCTTTTCGATACAGCGTTTCCTTGTCTCGTGTTCGAAGAACTCCACACTATCCTCATCGGTGACCATCACGATGAGGTCAACGGCAGGCGACTGTTCAAAGGCCAAAATGCTCCAAAGCGCCAAAGGATGTCCGCCAAGCATCACCTTTTGCTTCGGGTAGCCGAACCTTTCGCCGCGTCCTGCGCTCAGTATCAAACCGAACCTCATTTTATGCTCCTTTTTTTAATGCTCCTTTTGCCCTGTGGGGCAAAAGATCGCAAAGGAAAGAGGTTCTGAACGTAAAAGGAGGTGCCGATGAGATTAGAGTCTCGCACAACATACCTCGTTTGAGACATCGACAAGATCTTTTAAATCCGTTCGGCATACTTTACGTCCTTGTTGGAAGGCGGTCTAAGACGTTCTTTCTGGAATCCCGCATCTTGAACACGGATACGAAGTCTATAAGCTCACAGCGGGTGCACTCAAGACACCTTATGCAGGCGGTGCTCTGCGGGCGCTCATACGGCCTGATACCCATCGGGCAAACCCTGTAGCACATGTCGCACTGGTTGCAGTTTGCCTTATCAACGCGCAGTCGCATGAAGCTCACAGGGTTGCCGAGCGAGAAGATCGCTCCCAAAGCACAGACCCTGCAGAACGGCCTCTTGGTAAAAACGGAAAGGGTAAGGGTTAGGGCCAGGATGGCAAGTTTGGTGGTAAAGAGCCATCCCAAAAGTCGAGGCAGCTGGGGATCCAATAGCACCTGGGGGATTCCTGCTCCCAATATCCCTGAGGGACACAACTTGCAGAACCACGTCTCACCGGTAAGAAAGACAACCAACCCGGCTATGATAACCAGAGAAGCGAACTTGAGGTAGTGGGTCCAGTAAGGAAGCTCGATCTTGAAGGTGCGAATCCTGTACAAAAGGTCCTGGAAGAGACCGAATGGACAGAGCCACCCGCAGGGAAGACGGCCCACCACTGTCGATATGGCAAGCATCGAGCCGGCGGCGAACCAGGGTATCTGCCTCACCGCAATGAAGTGCTGAATCGATCCAATTGGACAGGCGCCAGCCGCACCCGGACACGAGTAGCAGTTTAGACCGGGCACGCACACGTTCTTGGTGGTGGTTTCAACTATGTTGTTTGAGGCGGTGATCACCTTTGTCATGAAAGGCGAGGGCATCTTGCCCAGCCTCTCCAAAATCCTGCCCCAGAAGCCTGATAGGTTGGCGTTCATCGCCAGCACGGAGAATACTTGAATTATGAAACGCCTCATTAGCCGATCCCTATGCAGGATAAACACAATATAACTGCGTTGCGCAGTATCTCATCCAGATCACCCGTCTTGACACCAATGACACAGGCCGCTATCATTAAAGCAAGTAGCGGCAGCCACAACCAACGCAGTACTCTTCGCATTGCGAAGCTTACAGAAAACAGGGCCGGTTGTCAAGAAAAGGTATAAAGACCCCTTGACAGGGGTTCATTTCCTTCCTATAGTATTCAAGTAAACCAAAAGTTAAACCCTTCAACATGAAGGAGGAGGATATGAAGACTATAGGATATCTGGAAGGCACCGATCCCGAGCTTTTATCCAAACTGGTCTTAGAAGGACACGGCACCCTTCCTTTGGGTAACGGCTGGGACGGCCACGGGAAATACATAAATCATCTGACCAAGGAAGATAACGTGGACGCAGTTGTTGGATATCTGCACAAGATATTCCCGCCCGAGGGTTCGGCTGAAGGACCTCGCGACGTGCTCTTCGCATGCCGGACTCACAAGATCCCGGTCTATCTGATCGTTCCCAAGGAAAAACATGAGTCGGCCAGATCGTACCTCAGGCAGATGGCTGAAGGGGTTACGCTTGTCGATCCTTCGGAGGTCTACGAGGCTATAACGAAATAGAATGCTCCTTTTATCCCTTCGGGATGAAAGATCGCAAGAAAATAATGAAGGTCAGCCCTTACATTCAATCTTTCCCCTTGACGAGGGAGAATTGAAAAGAGGATGAGTTAAAGGTCGGCTTAGACTATAGCTGAGTCATCAAAACGGGATTTCAGCTTTGTTTTGCGCGCCTAGGCGATTTCCTCAAGAGAAGCTTGCGCCGATTGGCGTAAACTGCACCCCACACCGACCACATAGCAACATTCACAAACACCCTGGAGAGGTAATAAATAATCTGCCAGGAGCGTAGCTTCCAAAACAGATCTCCTCCACGCTCGGTCGCCAGCCAGTCAAATAATAACCTCATAAGAAACCAGAAAATCTCCACCGGCATGACCAGAATAACCCATACCAGTGCGATCCTCAGGATGTTGTACTTTGTTAAGGTG
>JAYELY010000032.1:11850-25885 GCA_034717795.1 Caldifarciminota bacterium | reverse complement strand
GGCCCCTCCATGGCTAATGAGAACGCCTTGGCCACGCTTTCAAACTCCAGCCCGGGTCTTGCGCCGCCCAGGGCGGTCTCGCACCCGGAGAGCGCTGCAAGCTGCATCGAATCCCACGATTCACCCGATATCTCTGCCACGCTCCAGCGTCCGTCGCTTGTCCGGGTCGGGGCAAGCTGGATGTAGGATTCCCATGGGTTCTGTGCATCCAGCCGGCAGTGTGTGGCAAGATGAAGCACCTGGCTTTTGGGCGCGGCTCTTACTACCTGCTCTTCCGTAGCCTGCGGCCCGGTGAAGGTGGTTGAGTTGGGATAAACCGCCCCGATTGCGGCGACCTCCTTTTGAGCGCAGGGAAGGTTGGTGCCTTCCGGGTTGCCTACAAGCAAGAGAGACCCCGGCTGGCGCGGTTTGCCGTCGGCTTCACGGCGCTGGATGCACTTTAAGAGCTCGGCCGAGGTCATAATGTGCCAGTTGTAGCGCTGGGAAAGAAACCGCAGGCTGCCAGCTTCCTCGTAGAGCAGCCCGCCCCAGGGAACGTAGTACAGGTTGCCGGAAGGTATGATCGTCACCACCTGGGCGGACGCAAGCTCGCGGGCAA
The DNA here is from genome assembly GCA_034717795.1 of Caldifarciminota bacterium. Taxonomy (GTDB): domain Bacteria; phylum Hydrothermota; class Tepidihabitantia; order B3-TA06; family B3-TA06; genus B3-TA06. The sequence continues at coordinate 25,287 of JAYELY010000032.1, read as the reverse complement.
AAGGCTCTATGAGGTAGGCGTCAAGCTCTCGGAGCACCCCTTTAAGCGGTGCTACTTCGTTCCGGTAGAACTCGCTTTCATCGTCCTCCCAGCTCCAGCCGATAAGCCTTTCCTGCATGTTGAGCCGGTTTATGTGTCGCATGCCGCACAGCTCGCGGCAGCGGGTGATCAGGCTGTCCAGGTGATTTCTGCTCACCGGAACCGAACGCACCTCGTAGCCTTCACGAGAGACAAGGAAAAGATAGAGTTCGGCTTTGCCTGAATAGCTCATGAGCAGCTTCTCACCAGGGGGTATATCCTGGCGTATGGTTCCAATCTGTACCGGGTCCACCTTGACCGCAAAGGCGTAGTCAGGATCGGCCTGAATCTCTGCGGCCACCTTGAAGTACTCCGCCTTGGTCTGGGCCAGGAGTTGGGACAGACTCTCTAGCCTGGTTTTGTTGCGCAGCGAGTCCGGCTTTACCCGCTCGGTGAGGAGTTGTGTCTCGAGCGTTTCGACCTGCTTTGCGAGATTCTTGCTTTCCTTGATCTTCTCCCTGAGCTCCCCCTTTCCTACCTCGATTTCGTAGCGCTCCGCAAGTGCCGCCTGCAGGGCCTTGGATTTGGAGCGCTCAAGATACTCAAACGCCTCCTGAGGTCTTTCCATATCCATCAGGAGACATATTATCGCCTCGTAGCGTTCGCTTACCGTCTCAGTGTAGGCGGCGCGTAGTTCTGCTGATTCTATCTTGCTTCGCGAACGCTCAAAGATATCGATGGATTTCTGGAAGTAGACAATCGCGGAATCATACTTCCCCTGATAGCGATATACGTATCCGATGTTGTGGTATACGGCTCCTGTGTGAGGGTGCTGCGGCCCAAGTGTCTGTATGCGGACGGCGAGAGCCTCCCGGTAGTTGCGAAGGGCCTCATCGTAGCGCCCCAGCTCTTCGTAGACGTTGCCGATCTTGTTGTAGCTTGAGGCAACATCCGGATGCCGCTCTCCAACCGTTTGCCGAAAGATCCCAAGCGCTTTTTGGTGGCTCTCAAGGGAGCCCTCGAAATCCCCGAGTTCCTGATGGGCGCGAGCGATATTGTAGTAGCTCACCGCTACGTCCGGGTGATCAGGCCCCAGGATATCCGATCGGATTTCCAGCGCCTTTCGGTAATTTTCAAGCGCCTCTTCGAACTTCCCAAGGTTGAAGTAGACGTTGGCGATGTTGTCCTGGGTTGCCGCCACCGCAGTATGATTACTGTCCAAAGCCCCTACAAGGATTGCAAACGCCGCGTTGAGATTTTTCAGCGCCTTTGTATAATCCCCAAGCTGGTCGTAGACGTTCCCGATGTTGTGGTAGCACAAAGCGACGGAAGGATGGTCAGGTCCCAGGGCCTTAAGCTGGATGGCAAGCGCACGCTCGTAGCTCTCAAGCGCCTTCTGATACTCACCCAGCTCTCCGTAGACTATCGCGATGTTGTTGCAGGCGCCCGCGAGATAGGGATGATCCGGTCCAAGCACCTTGGAGAAGATCGCAATGGCCTTGGTGTGATTTTCCAGTGCTTCCTCGTAGGCACCGAGACTGCGATAAACCTCGCCGATGTTTGCGTAGCTTTTAGCAACCTCAGGGTGATCCGGACCGAGTCCTTCATGTTGTATGGTGAGTGCCCGATCATGACTCAGGAGCGCTTGATCGTAAAGGCCAAGATCCAGGTAAACTATCCCTAAGTTGTTGTAGGTTGATGCCACCTCGGGATGCTTCGGACCCAGCGTCTTAAGCTGTATCTTTAGTGCAAGCTTATGATTTTCCAAAGCGAGTTCATATGCTCCAAGGTTGCGATAAGCTATTCCAATACTGCCGCAGGCCGCTGCCACGAAAGGATGCTCGGGGCCTAAAACCTTGCTCCAGATCTCAAGGGCGCGTTTGTGGTTTTCCAGGGCTTCCTCGTAGGAACCCAAGTTCCCGTAAACGATCCCCAGGCTGTTGCAGGTTGCAGCTACGTCAAGATGATCCGGCCCAAGTGCTGCCAGCCGGATTCCAAGCGCCTTCTTGAGGTTCTCGAGCGCCAAAGAATACTCGCCGATATTATCGTAAACTATGCCCAGGGTAGTATAGGATTTCGCCAGTAGGGTATCTTCCTTTTCCAGACCCCTGCTCACAAGCGCAACGGCTTGATGGGTAAGCGCTATCACGTGCTCAGGGCTCCCTCCTCGCAGGCACGCTTCGGCGGCTGCATTGAGCGCCGCGCACCAGCCGACGGTGTCCGCGAGCCCCTTGCGCAGCTCGACCTCCTGCTCAAAGGTGCTCGATGCATCCAGATACTCCCCGCTTTCAAGCAAACTTTTCCCCAGCGCTCTCAGGCTGTCGGCAAACGTCTGCAGAGAATCCGGGTCATGGATCGGGTCTGCAACTTCGGTGCTGACGGCAATCACAGGGAAGAGCAAGCAAAGAATGAGAATTAATGGACGCAGGCGCGGTGGGCGTCTCACCTGCGCTCCGAGACGGATCCGCTCCCTAAGGAGCAGGAACAAGAGGAACGCTTCATCGAGGCCCCAGCTCTTTTCTCTTCAGCCGATCGGGGAGGAGCCTTTCTGCAGGCGCAGTCAGCATCATAAGTCCGGCTCGGTGATCGGGGTGCTCTCGAGATGAAAGGTGGTTGAGTCTTTGTGTCCAGGGAAGGTCAAGGGCTTGCAGCTTTGAAGGTGAAGCAGGGTGATGAAGATCGGGCGCGCGCGGATTGGGTGTCTCGGCGAGTTTTTTGATCACGGTTTGCCTCCTCTGTATCTCAATACCAATCGGCATCTAATGAAAATCTTTCGATAAGATACTCACCTAACAGAGGGTTGTCAAGCGAGGCTAGGGTCTCCTCTCGGTTTCGGACTTGGAGCTATCCTTAATTTGCCCGAAGGAGGCAGAACTCCTCATTTAAGAACCGGCCACCAGGACTTTCGGTATCCAGCAAAAAGGGCTGGATGAAGCATCTCACTTCCCGATGTATCCTCTCCTACCTGCAATCAGTTGGCAGCGTGATGAAGAATCCCTCGCAAGGAGCATAGGCATCTACATCCATGTTCGGTTCGATTTCGTCGCTTATCGAGACAGCCATTTTTCGATGGTAACCGTGGTACCCTCTCCAGGCTCAGTATGGATCTCCATACGGTCCGAGAGACGTTTTGCCCCGGGTAGTCCTTTACCCATGGCTTTTACGGACGACCAGCCGTCTTTCATGGCAAGATCGACATCCTCGATCCCGGGTCCGTGATCGATGAATGTTACGCGAATCCCGTGGCGATTGTTGAGCTCCTCTATGTGAACCTCTCCTTCGCCTGCGTAGAGGTAGACGTTTCTGGCCAGTTCAGATACCGCGGTGCTTATCCGGGTCTGGTCAACCAGCCCGAACCCCAGCCCTTGTGCCGTTTTTTTTGCAGTGGTGCGTGCGCGGACGATGTCTTGCTCCTCTCTAATCTGAACCACCGTCATCCGCTTCCTCTGCCAGCCCCTCCTCTGATGGTTGCTCTTCGGATGTCTTTTCTTCCAGTGCCTGCTGCAGAAGTTCGTGGCCTTCATCAAGATTTATCGCGGTTTTTACATCCCCCAGGGAAAGTCCGAGCTCGACTAGTGTGATGGCGACCGCAGGCTGCATCCCCACGATCACTATCTCGGCATCCAGGGTGGAGGCCATCCTGGCTGTGTCGGCAAGGGCGCGCCCGATGAAGGAATCAACCATCTCAAGGGCTGAGATGTCGATAAGCACGCCCTTTGCGTGGGTCTTGGAGATGCGATCGAGGATATCCTGCTGAAGCTGCTCGGCCATCCGGTCGTGCAGATCGGTCTGGATGGAGACGATAAGAAAATCCTTCAGCTTAAGGATCGGAATGGAGTTCGTGTTGAGCATGATCAGGCTTTCCGCTCTTCAACCATCCTTATGTCCAGACTCCTAAAGGCCCACCTTAACCCTTCAGCCAGTGTAGAGAGTGTCTCTACCCCTGAAAGGTCCACGCCCAGATGCACCATGGTCTGCGCGACCTCCGGCCGGATGCCGGTGATGACGCAGGAGGCACCCAGAAGCTGCACCGCGGCAGCGGTCTTTAAGATGTGATTGGCCACAGCCGAGTCAACCATAGCAACGCCGGTGATGTCAAGGATGGCTACTCTGGTCTGGGTGGTAGAGATATCCGTTAACAAAGCCTCGGTGAGTTTCTGCGAGCGCCGGGTATCAAGGGTCCCGATAAGGGGCAGGACCAGCACCCGATCCCATATCTTGATGATCGGGGTTGAAAGCTCCTCGATCGCCTTGCGCTGCTGCTCGATAAAGGCGAGTTTTTCCTCAAGCTCATCGGCCTTCTTCGTGCTCTCGTGGACCTCCTCGCCCATATCGGAGATCAACAGGTTTATCCCGGTCTCTATTGCTGTAAGTGCATCCGCCTTCGTTATATCGGTCTCGATCTGGACCCCGAAATCGCCGCACGCCGCTACAGAAAGAATCTCTTCCATCCTTTCGATTCGGTTCTCCAGATCGGCTATTCCCTTGGTTTTGGCCATACTTCACTCCTTCACAATGAGGCTGATTACTTTGATTCTTTCTCTTTTTCCTTTTGCTTTTCGGCTTTCAGCCAGGCAAAACCTTCTTCTTCGTTGTCGAAGAACTTGGCATCCCTCGCTTTTCCTACCGCTGCCATTATGATTTTGGTAAGCATCCGGATTCCGGGGTTCGCCCCCAGGATCGCTATCTTACCCCAATTGACCTGGGGCATCTTTTTGCGCAACGTCCTGCGGGTCTCCTTATCGTGAAGGGTTTGAGACTTCTCCGGGCTCAGGTCGACGAAGAAGTAGCGGTGTTTCTCGGGTTCAAAATTCTCCTTGATAGAATCCAAGAAGCTGGAGGAAGCCTCCGCGTCCAATGTCTCAAGGATAATTGCGCGTATCACCTCGTTTTCCTCGTCGTACCAGAGTTTGAATCTGGGTTTCTCTATCATTTTTGTTCTCCTTTTAGCGATTTAAGTGTTTTCTCGCGCAATAAAAGTGTGTATCTTGCTTGAATCCAATCAGGTTTTAAGCCTGATTCAGTTACAGCAAGCATTACACTTCTCTATGCCAACACTACCCATACTTGTAATAAGAGAATCCTTGCACATATTACTATTTTTTCTTGCGTTGTCAACCCCATTTGATTAACTTATCCTGTTGATGTTCGGGCATCTCTAAATAATATTGTTTTATTGTATTTGTATAAAGGAATCAACTAAATGGAACCATTCGTAGTCTTATCGGCTATATTCCTCTATTTGGAAAATGACCTAAATGTTCACTTGACATAAGTAGTGTTTTGATTATAATAATCAAGGGCTAAAAAAGTCGTTCTTTAGAGATAAAGAACAACTTACCCCACAGCAGGTGTTTCAATAAATGCTAACGGGCTTTACCGCTTCGAAAAGCCTGAAAACGTTAGCCAAAACTGCTTAATACCTTTGAGTATTAAGTAAGGAGGACTAAATGCCGAAGACCACAAAAACCACAAACAAGTACGCAACAGACTCGGAGTTCGTCCGCAATCTGGAGCGAGACATCACCGCCTTCATAAAGGGCGGCGTTGATCAACCCGGCACCGATGAGAGGTTCAATGAACTGGCTCTTCTGTTGTTCGAGTATCAATACAATGAGAATACGCCCTATCGGAAATACTGCCAGAAACGAGGCGTCGCACCGGGCCAGATCCGTTCCTGGACCGAGATCCCTGCAGTTCCCACAGATGCTTTCAAGGAAGTCACTCTATGCACCTTCCCCCCTGAACAAGCGATGAGAGTTCTCGAGAGCAGCGGGACAAAGGATCAGACCAGGCGGTCGAAGGTGCATATGGATGAGATAGGCGTTCGATTGCAGGATCTATCCTATCTCGAATCCGTAGAAGGGTTCTTTTACCCCTCCGGCGAGAAGAACCTCCATGCCTTGCTGCTCGCACCCCCTATGGATAAACTGCCCGCCGCTGCCACAGCGACATATGGGGTAGGCAAAGTCATAGAAGGCCACCATATCGGTGAACCGGAATACTTCATGAGTCGAGAGGGTCTCGATTTTCAGGGCCTTGCCGCGAGGCTCAAACAGGCGGAAGATGATGGCGAACCGGTGATTATCGTAGGCACTACATTTGCGTACGTCCACTTCTTTGAGTTCTGCCAATCCAAAGGCCTCTCATTCAACCTGCCTTCCGGCAGCCGTTTCATCGATGGTGGAGGCTGCAAAGGCAAATCAAGGGAATTGACCAAAGAGGAGTTCGTCGAACTGGCGCACCAGGTTACGGGTGTCTCACCGGAGTACATGTTGAACAACTACGGCATGACCGAGGTCCAGGCGGTCTTCCCTGATAACGTATTGCGCAACCTTGTGAAGGGCCTGAAAGAATCGCGCTACAAGGCCAATCCAGCCTGGACCAGAACCCTTGTTGTTGATCCCGATACACTGGAGCCATTGCCAAAAGGTGAAACCGGTCTCCTGCGTCACTATTCCCTTAGCAATATAAACACGGTCCAGGCTGTACAAACCGACGACCTCGGCTACGAGATCGGGAGAGGCTTCGAAGTAGTGGGCAGAGCAGCAGGCGCTGAATCTCGCGGCTGTTCCGTCGCCTATGACGAGCTGATCAGCGCGCAGGCATCCTAAGCGAGGGCGATATGCTAGAGACAAAAACATCGATCCCGGCGTTCTTCCTGCCCGGCCTTACCGAGGCTGACATCGGGGAGTTCGTGACCCTTGAGTTCGGAACGGGCAAGGATCGAGTTGCGATGCGTTCGCCAGTGCTCACACCGTCTCTGCTGTCTAAAGTCATCGCTCAGCTTAACGAGGCGCGAGAAGAATACCTATCCAAGCTCTCTGTTGATGAGATCATCGAAACCATAGATAGAGTTGTAGCCCTTTGGCGCGATCCTGACTACCCTCTGCGTCGCACGGCGAAAGAACTGCTGCCCAAAATCACCGGCTACTCCAGCCAGATGGTTACCCAGGCCCTGGACGAGATCATACTCATGTTCAGGGGAGAGGATCTAAGGCTCCTTCTTAAAGAGGAGTTAGGCGACCCTCTGTTTCTTGATCAGTTCAGGCCGCGGCGGAACGAGGCCGGGATGTGCAAGGCTTATGGGCCTCGCCTCACGACCACTGTGTTCGCAGGCAACGTTCCCGGTTTGCCCGTCGCAAACATCGTCTACGCTCTCTTGATGAAATCGGCGATCCTTGGTAAGTCTGCTTCTGAGGAGCCTTTGTTCGCCGTTCTGTTCGCCCAGTCGCTGGCTGAGGTGGATCCTGAGTTGGCTCGTTCTGTCGCTATGGTTTGCTGGAAAGGCGGCGACGAGGAGATCGAAGCTGTAGCTTTTGGCTCCTCAGACGCCGTGATCGTCTACGGCGGCGAACGATCGGTGAACGAGGTAAGAAAGCGGGTACCTTCGGGTACCCGCTTCATCGCCTACGGACACAAGCTCAGCTTCGGGGTCATAGGTCGCGAACGCCTGAAAGCAAACTGCGTCAGGCAAACGGCGGTACAGGCGGCGATCGACGCGTCGGTCTTCGACCAGCAAGGGTGCCTTTCTCCCCATGTCTTCTACGTTGAAGAAGGCGCAGAGATCGCACCCAAAGAGTTCGCAAAGCTGTTGGCTCGCGAGATGGATGCCTTTAACCGGGAGATCCCTCGCGGGAGGATATCGCCTGATGAATCTGCGGCTATCAATCAACTGCGCGGCTCCTATGAGTTCAGAGAACTTGAGGAGGATGATGTAGCCGTTCATGCGAGCTCGCAGGGCACCGACTGGACGGTTATCTACGAACGCGATCCTTCCTTTGTCCCGTCGTGCCTGAATCGGACCATCCGTGTGAAACCGGTTAAGGACGTATCAGAAGTGGTTGGATTGATCGAACCCGTAAAAGGCTACCTGCAGACGGTAGGCGCGGCTCTGCCAGATAAACGATTTCTTCTCATGGCAGAGAAAATGGGTCAGCTGGGGGCGGACCGCATCTGCCCCTTGGGCAAGATGGCCGCTCCTTCCCTCGCCTGGCACCACGATGGAAGATTCAATCTGCTCGATCTCTTGAGATGGACTGACATAGAGGAGGTTCTCGACAAAGGCTAACAGCGAGTAATTAAAACTGGAGGGCCAAGTACGTCCCCACGGGTTGGAAACGACTTCGTGGGGACTTTGTTTTCCGGTTCACCCTCCTTTAGAGTTTAGCCTGCAGCTTGATTGTTTTCTTCATGACGCCAGCCCTGTCAGCTCCTCGCTTACCTTCCATAGCCGCTGCCAGACCCCGCGGTCATATGAGGCTTTTGAGGAAGGTTTGGGTCTCTGTTTCATGAAGCACTTGCCGGTTACGCCCTCAACCTGGGGCGAGGACGCCGGATAGATGCTGGTCAGCGCACCCTCTTTGGGGGGGATTTTTGTTTGCCTTGCAGGTCCTCGAAGTTTATCTTGTTAATCCAAGAGTGCGCAAAGGTCGAAACGTTGACCACACGGGACGGTGCGCTGGCCTTGAGCCGCTCAAGCAAGAGGTTAGTCAACAGGAAGCAAGCGATATGGTTGACGGCGAAGAACATCTCGATACCGTCGGGGCTTTTGGCTCGTTCGGCAAGACCGATCCCTGCGTTGTTTATTAAAACGTCCAGGCGTTGATAGCGATCCTTAAACTCCTGGGCCAGTCGGCGAATCTGAGCCTGCGAGGAGAGATCGGCAACCACAAATCATCCGAACCGATAGCGCCAATCTCGAACGAGATGTTGACAGAACTCGGAACCCAGCTACAATTCAAAGTAGAGGATGACGCTGATTATTCTGCCGACGTAGCTCAGCGGTAGAGCAACGCTTTCGTAAAGCGTAGGCCGGTGGTTCGAATCCACTCGTCGGCTTGTACCCCACGAAGTCACTGCGTGACTTCGTGGGGACCCCTGAGTTAATGTTCCTTTTACCACAAAGGGATAAAAGATCGCAATTAAAATCTCGAAAAAGTTTGATTCGGGGCGACTAGAGACGGACTTACTTTGGTTTTTCCCTATCCTTACCCCATGATTACACGTGAAGAGAAGGTATCCAACGTCAATCTATGCAAACACACTTTTGAAAACTGTGAGGGCTGGAAAAACTCTAGAGACAACATCGTGCCGGAATCGGCACCTTTCCATAGAGACTCTATCTCAACTCATACCCTTAAGGTAGAAGGTTGCTCCTAGCCGCAAACCTTTTATGCCGTGTCAGGTGAAGTTGATCATCTGTTAATATAATAGATAACTAGCTGTACTCGTCCCAGCTTTTGACCTTCAGGTTCTCACAGGAAACCCTGGACATGGCCTCAACCAGCCGCTTGGCAAGCTGAACGTTGGTGATCAAGGGAACGTCGCAGTCTATCGCTTTGCGGCGTATGAGGTAATCGTTGTCCAACTCCTCGCGTTCGATGTTTTTGGGGATGTTTATTACCAGATCTACCTTGCCGTCGGCTATGTAACTGAGAGTGTTCGGCTCCTCGTCCTGTAGCGGCCAACACAGAACCTCTGCCTGCAGACCGTTGGCCTTCAGAAAATCTGCCGTCCCCCTGGTGGCGTAGAACTCAAAGCCCATCTTATGAAGGGTTCTGGCGCTCTCCAGGAACTCCGCCTTGGTGTCTATGGGCCCGGTGGACAGCAGGATTGTTTTCCTCGGCAGTTTGAATCCGGCTGAAATAAGGCTTTTGAGAAACGCCTCGTTGAAATCGTCGCCCAGGCAGGCCACCTCGCCGGTGGAGGCCATCTCCACTCCCAAAACAGGGTCTGAACCTTTTAGTCTGGTAAACGAAAACTGCGGCGCTTTCACCCCCACGTAATCCAAATCAAACGAGGAACGATCGATTCTTGCAAGGCTCTCTCCCATAATCAAGCGGGTGGCGATGTCGGCAAAGTTCAGTTTGAATACCTTGGACACGAAGGGAAAGCTGCGCGACGCCCGCAGGTTGCACTCGATGACCTTGACGTCGTTGTCCTTGGCTATGAACTGTATGTTAAAGGGTCCGGTTATGTTTAAGGACTCGGCTATCTTGCGGGCGATTACCTTGATTCGCCGCATGGTTTCCAGATAAGTGCGCTGTGGCGGAAGCGCCATGGTTGCGTCACCCGAATGAACCCCTGCGTTTTCAACGTGCTCCGCGATGGCGTAGCAGTAAAGCTTCCCTTTCCGGGCGACCGCGTCTATCTCTATCTCCCTGCCGCCGGTGATGAATCTGCTGATGACCACCGGATGCTCCCTGCTGACATCGGAGGCTTTCTTGAGATAGGTCTCCAACTCGTTCCTGCTCAAGGCAAGGCTCATGGCAGCGCCGCTGAGCACGTAGCTGGGTCGTATCAGGACAGGATAGCCGACTTCTTCTGCAAATTTCTCCGCCTCCTCGATACTGATCAGCTCCTTCCATTCCGGCTGATCAATACCCAGCTCATCCAGCAGCCGGGAGAACTTATGGCGGTCCTCTGCCCGGTCAATGTCGGCAGGCGAGGTTCCCAGTATTTTAATCCCGGCGTTGTGCAAGGGCAACGCCAGGTTGTTAGGGGTCTGACCTCCCATCGAAACCACCACACCCAGGGGATTCTCCCTCTCGCAGATATCCAGAACACGCTCAAGACTTATCTCGTCAAAGTACAGCTTGTCGCAGATGTCGTAGTCGGTGCTCACCGTTTCAGGGTTAAAGTTTATCATTATGGTGCGGTAATCCATATCCGCAAGGGATGTCACCGCGTTGACGCAGCACCAGTCGAACTCCACTGATGAGCCGATCCTGTAGGCTCCTCCGCCAAGAACCACCACCTGGTTCCCCTTGCCGAAATCAAGGTCGTCGGCGCAACCGTTGTAGGTCAGGTACAGGTAGTTGGTGCGGGCAGGGTACTCCGCAGCCAGGGTATCTATCTGCTTCACGTAAGGGGTGATGCCCAGCGCCTTCCTCCTTTCCCTGACCTGGGATTCGCTGCTTTTAGTCAATCCGGCAATCTGGGAGTCGGAAAATCCCTTTTGTTTTGCTTCTCTTAATAAGACTTCAGGCAGTTCTGCGAGCCTGCAACCGCTCAACCTTTTCTCGATCTCGACGATATTGCTTATCTTATGCAGGAACCAGGGATTGATACGGGAAAGTTCGTGCACCTTGTTTATGGAATATCCTTTCCTGATCGCCTCGGCCACGGCGAACATCCTCTTATCAGTGGGTTCGTTCAATTCCCGATCCAGGTCATCAAACTCCAGGTCGTTTGAGACGAGACCCGCCTTTCCCACATCCAGCATGCGGATCGCCTTCTGCAGTACTTCTTCAAAGCTTCTGCCGATGGCCATGACTTCGCCCACCGATTTCATCTCAGGTCCAAGGGTAAGGCTGACCTTTCCGAACTTCTCAAGATCCCACCTTGGATATTTGAGCGCCACGTAGTCCAGGGCGGGCTCAAAGCAGGCCCTGGTTTGACCGGTCACCATGTTCTCAAGCTCGGTCAGGCTGTAGCCAAGAGCCAGCTTGGCGGCGATAAATGCCAGGGGGTAGCCTGTTGCCTTGGACGCCAAGGCCGAAGAACGGCTGAGCCGTGCGTTGACCTCTATTATCCGGTAATCTTCTGAAGCCGGATTGAGCGCGAATTGGATGTTGCACTCGCCCACTATGCCCAGTCGCCGTATCACCTTTATGGAGATGCCCCTCAGCTTGAAATTCTCTGAAGCGGTCAGGGTCTGCACCGGGGCGACCACGACGCTCTCACCGGTGTGGATACCCATGGGGTCAACGTTCTCCATGGAGCAAACCACGATGCAGTTATCAAAACCGTCGCGCACCACCTCGTACTCCACCTCCTTCCACCCGCTCAGATACTCCTCTATCAAAATCTGGGAGGTAAACGAGAACGCCTTGCGGGCTATCTCCTGCAACCCCTTGCTATCATAAGCCACCCCGGAGCCAAGCCCTCCCAGGGCGTAGGCGATGCGGCACATGACCGGGTAGCCTATCTCGTCCGCCGCCGCAAGCGCCTCTTTAACATTGTTGACCGCCTTGCTTTCGGCAACATTGAGTCCTATCTCCTGAATGGCTTTGGCGAACAGGTTTCTATCCTCGGTATCAAGAATTGCCTGCATCGGGGTGCCCAGCACCTTGATGTCGTATCTCTCAAAAACCCCGTTCTCGGCCAGCTTTACCCCTGCGTTCAGCGCAGTCTGCCCGCCAAAGCCGAGCAGCACCCCGTCCGGGCGCTCTTTCTCGATAACCCTTTCCACGAAATGCGCATCAATGGGCAGGAAGTACACCTTGTCTGCCAGATAATCCGAGGTCTGGATGGTGGCGATATTGGGGTTGACCAGCACGGTCTTTATCCCCTCCTCTTTCAGCGCCTTGATTGCCTGACTGCCCGAGTAGTCGAACTCACCTGCCTGACCTATGCGTATCGCACCGGACCCCAGGATAAGAACCTTTTTAATATTCCCCCTCATCCCATGGCCCTTACGAACATGTCGAATATGAACTCGGTGTCATCCGGTCCGGGCGAGGCCTCGGGATGGAACTGCGCACCGAAGAACGGCTTTGATATGTGGATGATGCCCTCGTTGGTGCCGTCGTTATTGTTGGTAAACCACTCGCGCCAGTCCTGGGGCAAGGTGCGCGCATCAACCGCGTAGCCGTGATTCTGGGAGGTGATGTAGCAGCGTTTGGTTCCCACCTCCACGCAGGGCTGATTCTGGCTGCGGTGACCGTACTTGAGCTTGTATGTATCAGCTCCTGCAGCCAGTCCTAAAATCTGGGAGCCAAGACAGATACCAAGGATAGGTGTATTATGGGTGTTGCGGGTAAGAGCTTTGCGGACGTTCTCGATGGTCGTGCCGCACTTTTGAGGATCTCCGGGACCGTTGGATATTATGATGCCGTGGGCTTGCTCCTTTGTAAAATCGTAGTCCCACGGAACCCTGATGACTGTAAAGCCCCTGCGCAGAAAGGCTCGTATGATGTTGTTCTTGACCCCGCAGTCAACCACTAGCACCTTTTTTTCACCGCCTTCGTAGACGACAGGCTCGCTGACGCTGACCTCCGCGGCAAGATTGCGCTGGTTGGGATCATCGAAATCAGGGTTGTCCTTACCGTCATGGATAATCGCGGCAAGCATGGTTCCTTTTTCCCTCAAGCGCTTGGTCAGCTCTCTGGTGTCTATGCCGTATATGCCGGGGATATGATGTTCTCTCATCCACTCCGACAGGGATTTTTTTGCGTTCCAGTGCGAATACTGATGGGAGTAGTCAGCCACTATCAAACCCTTAACCTGAATCCTTGCCGACTCGAAATATTTCAGCAGACCATCTTCCATCTCGTTTCCTGGAACCCCGTAGTTGCCTATCAAGGGGTAGGTCAGGGTAAGGATTTGTCCGCGGTATGAAGGGTCGGTCAGGGTTTCAGGGTAGCCCACCATACCGGTATTGAACACCACCTCGCCGGTCGTGGGTGTTACGGG
>JAYELY010000032.1:0-11750 GCA_034717795.1 Caldifarciminota bacterium | reverse complement strand
GCCGTCTTCCAGTATAAGTCTGGCCGATTTTTCCACAGGCTCCATATCGCGTAATTCCTTTGTCTGTATTGGTTATACCAGGTGAGCCGTACGCCCTCTGTTGTGCGCCGCTGCCAGGAATATTTTCACCTTAACATCTCCATTATGTTCATATTCCATGGGATGTCAAGATTTTTATCAGTATTCGGATACCGATCGTGGGTTCAATGGGATAAAAGATCGCAATTAAAATCTCGAAAAAGTTTGATTCGGGGCGACTAGAGATTGACTTATCTTGGTTTTTCCCTATCCTTACCCAATGATTACACGTGAAGAGGCCCTAAAGCTTGTTGAAGAGAAGGTATCCAACGTCAATCTGCGCAAACACATGCTTGCCACCGAGGCGTGTATGCGTGCGCTTGCTCCAAGGTTCGGCGGCGACCCTAATATTTGGGGACTTGCAGGTCTCCTTCACGACGCGGCTTACGAGGATGCAGAGAAAGCTGGCGACATGATGCTTCATGCCGATTGGGGTGCGAAGGTCGCCGATGAGAAAGGTCTGCCTGCCGAGGCGGTGCAGGCGATACGCGCCCATCTGGGTGACGTCCCCAGGGTCACTGAGTTCGACAAGGCGCTCTACGCGGTTGATCCTTTGACCGGTTTGATCGTTGCCGCGGCGCTCATGCATCCGGAGAAGCTTGCGGGACTTCAAGCCAAGAGCGTGCTAAAACGCTTCAAGGACAAGCGCTTTGCCGCTGGCGCTGACCGCGACCAGATAGGAACATGCTCTAAGTTAGGCATACAGCTTGAAGAGTTCGTATCCATCTCGCTTGAGGCCATGCGTGAGATCAGGGATGAGCTGGGTCTTTAGTCTTTTTGTTGTCTCTGTCCCTCTCTTTTCCTGGGCGGACTCCCTATACCTTGATCCGCCCAGACTGGGGATGATTGACGAATTCGCCTCAAGCGGCAGGACCTCTCAGTGGGTCTATACCGACATCGCGGTGTTTGAACAGAACAGCGCATCGCGCTGGGTAATAGGTCTGCGGCCGGTTTCATTGAGTCTGAAGCCGGAGATAGACGCACTCCTCGAATCCCCCTCGATCGACACGGTGGAGTCCGACGATCTGGAAGAGCTGACCACCTACTGGATAGGCGCGAACGCGTACCAAACCCAGTTCTACAAAGGGCCGTGGACAAAAATTGACGGCATACTGTCCAGGCTTGTGCCCTCGTTCACGGTTGACGTTAAGGACGCCCCTCGTGGCGCAGGAGCGCAGGCCGTACACGGAACTCTTTATTGCGGTGAGGATTTCGTTTTCCGCAGCGCTTCAGGTACGTATGAGGTCCGGGCGCCTGAAGCGGCATCAGGGGTCGGAGCATATCTTGAGGTGCAGATAGAACGCCGCGGCATAACCACTGCTGAGGATTTAGGGCTCGGAGGGATTCTCTATCTGCAGGGGAACCATCCTCTGTTCTTCTACGTGCTGGAGGAGAACCGATGAGCGAGGCGCTCAGTTTCCAGGATATCGTTCGGAAGCTTCAAGACTACTGGATCTCGAATGGCTGCGTCCTGATGCAGCCCTACTCATCCGAGGTCGGTGCGGGAACCTTCAACCCGGCCTCCTTCCTTAAAGTTCTCGACGATAAGCCGTGGCGCTGCGTGTACGTGGAGCCTGCCAAGCGGCCCCGGGACGCCAGGTACGCCGAGAATCCGCTACGAGTCTACCAGCACTGGCAGATGCAGGTGATCCTCAAGCCCGCGCCGGAGGATGCACAGGAGCTTTATCTGGAAAGCCTGCGCGCACTCGGCATCCCCCTTGAGCGCCACGACCTGCGCTTCACCGAAGACGACTGGGAGTCGCCGACACTCGGCGCCTGGGGTCTTGGCTGGCAGGTGGAGCTGGACGGCATCGAGATTACCCAGTTCACCTACTTCCAGCAGGTAGGCGGGCTTGACCTTCCCATTATCCCTGTTGAATACACCTACGGCCTGGAGCGCATCGCAATGTTCCTGCAAGGTGTGGAATCCATATTCGACATCACCTGGGGCAGGGTGGACGGCAAGCCTCTGACCTGGGGCGACGTGTTCCTGCGAAACGAGCAAGATTTCTCCGCCTACTCCATCAAGGAGGCGGATACGGACTACCTGCGTTCCTCGTTCGATCATTACGAGGCGGAGTGCCACCGGCTTGTTTCCAAAGGCCTCCTGATGCCTGCCTACGACGCGGTCATAAAGTGCTCGCATTTCTTTAATCTGCTCGACTCAAGAGGTGCGATTTCGGTTACCGAACGCGCGGCAACCATCCTGCGTGTTCGCAAGCTGGCAATGGCGGTGGCCAGGCTTTACGTCGGCGGTCCAGGAGAGGCGGAAGATGCCTGATACGAAAACCTTCCTTTTGGAGATAGGCGTAGAGGAGATACCGGCATCATACCTTGAGCCTGCGGTTACGGCGCTTGCCGGAGAGATCAAGAAGGTGCTGAAAGACGCCGGGGTAAGCCGCGGCGAGATCAAAGAGATGTGGACACCCCGCCGCCTGGTGGTCATCCTCAAGGATGTAGCACTGGTCAACCTCAAGAAGACCTTTGAGTTCCAGGGTCCGCCCGCCAGGATCGCAAAAGACGCCAAAGGCAAATGGACGGTGCAGGCCACGAAGTTTGCAAAAAGCCATGGGGTGGATACCTCGGCGCTCTATATCAAAGAAAACGAGAAGGGCAGCTACGTTTGCGTAAAGAAGGAGGTAGGCGGCAAGAAAACCCCCGATCTTCTCGCTGATTCCCTGCCCTCCATAATCTTTAAGATTCCTTTCCCTAAAAGAATGAGATGGCTGAAGTACAAGAGTGTTACTTTCGCACGCCCTATCCGCTGGCTCTGCTGCCTGTTCGGTGATGAGGTGGTCAAGTTCCAGTTCCCCGAACTTACCCCGTCCGACAAGACCTGCGGCCACCGGTTCGCACATCCTGAGCCTATTACCATTAACAATCCTGACGAATACGTGCAAAAGCTGAAGGACGGTTTCGTGTTCGTTGACCAGAACGAGCGCAAAGCTCAAATCCTCGCCGAACTATCCAAAGCCGCGAAGAAGCTGGGCGGGAAGCTGGTGGAGAATCAAGAGCTCATCGACGAGGTCACGAATCTCGTGGAGTGCCCCAATATCCTAGCCTGCGACCTGGGCGGGTTCATGGATTTGCCCAGAGAAGTCCTGCAAACCGCGCTGGCAAAACACCAGAGGGCGTTCGTTGCAGAAAAGAAAGGCAAGCTCATCCCGCACTTCCTGGTGGTTACCAACTCCACGACTCTGGAACCCGAGCTTTCCAAACAAGGATTCGAGCGCATGGCCATATCAAGATTAGAGGACGCGGACTTCTTCATCAAGGAAGACCTAGACAAGGGGCTTAAACCCCTTGTCGAAGAGGAGGAACGCGTCGAGTGGGTCAAGGGGATAGGCACGCTCGCGCAAAAAACCGACTGGCTCACCAAGCTGGGGACATCCTTGGGAACAAACATAGACGGTTTCGATAAGGAAACCTGTATCCGCGCCGCGTACCTTGCCAAGGCCGATCTATTGACCAACCTGGTAAGAGAGAAGGAGTTTACCTCCCTGCAGGGGATCGCAGGTGCGATCTACGCCGAACGGTTGGGCGAGAAGCCGGAAGTCTGTAACGCAATCGGGCAACAGTACACCGACTCGCCGTCCTCCAACGAGTCCGCAATCCTTGCGATCTCCGACCGGCTTTTAAATATCGCCGCCACCTTCATCGTTGGCAAGCCGCCCAAAGGCTCGCGAGACCCGTTCGCCCTGCGCAGACAGGCAGGGGCGATCATGAAGATTATAATGGATCGCGAACTGCCCCTCAGTCTATCCGCCGCACTAAATCGAACCCTGGAACTTATCGGGAAGGGGGAAGATAAACACCAGGCGATCTATGAGTTTTTTGGCGATCGCCTGCGGCTCTATCTGGAAGATAAGGATTTCCCCTACGACTGGGTGGACGCGGTGCTGGCGGTCGCAGGAGATGAACCCTACGATTCCTACTCAAGGCTTTCCGCGTTCCGCGAACTCGACAAAGGAGAGGAGTTCCGGCTTGTAGCCGTGGGTCAGAAACGCGTTGCCAACATCACCCGTAACACCCGCAACACCCGTACCCCTTCGGGGCATTCTCATTACTACCTGGGGCTTACGCCCCTTTTCAAAGGAAATAACACCCGCAACACCCGTAACACCCGTAACACACCTCCTGACTCCCCTGATCCAGATATTGAGCTATTTGCCCAAGAAGAGGAGGAAGCGCTCTGGAAGGAATCCGAGCGGATTCGACCCAAACTCGATGCCGCGCTCGACAAACGTAACTATCGCAAGGCGCTGGAGCTTTTGCTCTCGCTGCGGCCTCTAATTGATAAGTTCTTCGACGAGGTGTTCGTCATGGTTGCAGACGAGAAGATTCGCACCAACCGGCTCAATCTTCTCGCCGCCGTCCGCAACGAGTTCCTCAAGCTCGCCGACTTCTCCAGGATCGTAGTCGAGGGGTAGCCCCCTGAAAAAGCAAAGGAGACCTTTCGGCCTCCTCATAATTGGACGCAACCCCTCCTGGCGTCCTGATTTAATCTAAGGTCGGCTTCCAGACCGGGGTGCGGTTGTAGAAGATGTTTTTGACCAGGGTGTAGGACTCCTTGGGATTGGTGGAACTTTGGATTCCTATGTACATCCAGTTCCAATCGTCGCGCTGGAACTGATAGGCTATCCACTTGTTATCAGGAGAGACAGACGGGCTGCCCATGGTGAACCTCGCCTTATGGATCAGCTGCTGTGGTTCGGTCTTCCCTTCGGCGTCAACCATGAAGACGCCGAATAATCTTTCGCCTGCAACGTTTACTGTGTCGTTGCGATCGGAGGAAAAGAGAATGTATTTGGAGTCGGATGTCCATTCAGGGTTTAAATCCTCGCCAGGGTTGTACGTTATCCTGGTGTGGGTACTCCTCGCAAGATCGAGGACGAAGATCTCAGGCTGACCCCTCACGTACTTGGCGTAAGCGATCTTCTTGCCGTCCGGAGACCAATTCAGGGTGATCTCGTCTTCAGGTGTATTGGTTATCCGTTTCGTCTTGCGGGTTGCGATGTCCATGATGAAGATATCTTTCTGGGGCGGTCCCTTCCTGGTTACCACTGAGGACGAGAAGGCTAACTGCTTGCCGTCCCAGCGCAGGGCCGGGTAGAAGTCGTCGTAGTCGTTTTCGGTCAGGCGAACCTCACCTGAGCCGTCGGGGTTGATCATATATATCTCATAGTTGCCGTCCCTGGTGCTTGCGAACACGATCGGACCTGCCGGGCACCAGTCAAGCCACACGTTCTCCACGCCTCGGCCCTCGGTATGCGTAAGCTGGCGGATTTCCTTTGAGGGCAGGCTGATGACGTAGATGTCGAACGCCCCGTCGTTGTCCATCGAGCTTATGAACGCAATCTCACCCTTGAGACCTTCAGGGAGCGGCTTCTCGCATCCGGTAACTGTTAAGACACCTATAATTGCGACAATTGACAATGAAAGGATTCGCTTCATGCACGCCTCCAATGCTGTTTGATTAAATATAACCGAGTCAGCGGACTTGTCAAGACCTTTGCGCCTCATCCGGAGGCTGCGAGTCTCATTGTCGCCCATTCCATTCCAACCTTTTCGGTCCTCGGGATTCAGCCGATAACAGCCGCTGCTACCTCAGGTTCTCTTCGAGGGCCTTGCGAACCTTGGCCGTTACCTCGTCAGCCGCCTTGCAGACCTCGGCAAGGAGCCTGGTTGATTCGTCCAATAACGCCTTACCCCTCTTCTTATCGGCAAGCCCGGGCACGTTGATCATCACGTTGTCCCGAGCACCTTCGGCTGCGGCCCTTGCCTGGGCAGCGGCGGTGGAGACGTCGGAGATCGAGTTGCGATTGCCCTTATCCGCGGTAACACTTGCCAGATCCATAACCTTCACCATGTTGCGGATTACCGAGAGCGGCACCTCGATGGCCTCGAGGGTCGCTTCCTCGATCGCCTTAGCTCGGGCGGCCTTCTCCTCGTCCGATTTCTTTGGCAGCCGGCTGGCGGCCATGAAAGCGTTGAACGCATCAGTATCCCTATCTATTGAGGCGTTCAGTTCGTCCTTCAGCTTCTGAGCACAGACCGCTACCTTCTCCATATCTTCCCAGTAATCCTCATAACCCTTCTTGCCGTGGGTGAGGTTGGCGACCATCGAGATCAGGGCCGCGGCCTGCGCTCCGGAGACCGCTGCCGCCGAACCGCCGCCAGGGGCAGGCGAATCCGTGGAAAGCTCGTCGAAATAATCCCGAAGCTTCATCCCCTCTAACTTACCTTCATTCTCAACGAACGCCTCAACTACCTTCTCTGAAGCCTTGAACGGGTAAAGGTCCGAAAGCCCCAACGAGAGCACCGCGATGTGAATCAGTTCTTTCTCAGGAACCCCGGTGGAGCGGCCCATCTTCGCAAGATAATATCTGCCCGCATCAAGCAACGCCTTTCTGGGAATCAGACCCACCAGCTCCGAACCGGTGACTCTCACCCCGCGCCGCTCCGCCTGCTCGCAGCACTCGTCGAACACCTTGTGGATGGGCGTGATCTTGTAGTTGGTGAAATTGATGGATACCTGCGCCCTGCCGTACTCCTCAATGACCCAGCCCACCGCCTTGCAGTGGGTAAACAGCCCCGGTTCCTTTATCGCCTTGCCCGCCTCGTCGCGCACGATGTTGCCTTTCTCATCCCTCTTTGCCCGGCCCGCTTCGCGGATGTCGAGCGCTATGTCGTGCGCTATCTTGCGGTCCCTTGTGTTCAAGTTGACGTTGTAGGCGACAAGGAACTCCCTTGCTCCAACCGCGGTCGCGCCTGCCGTAGGGTTGAATGAGGCAGGACCGAAGTCAGGCTTCCATGTATCGTCCTTAAATCTTTCCGCCAACCCCTCGTACTCGCCCTTGCGCACGTTGGCAAGATTGCGCCACTCCGGCCTGGAGGCCGCTTCCTCGTATAAATAAACACCAATCCCCAGCTCATCGCCTATCCTTTTACCCACCTTGCGGGCAATCTCTGCACAATCCTGCATCGTCACACCGGAAACCGGCACGAACGGGCACACGTCGGTGGCTCCCATGCGCGGGTGCGCGCCGGTGTGGGTGCGCATGTCAATCACTTCCGCAGCCTTCTTTACAACCTGGAACGCGGCCTCGGCCACTCCGTCGGGCGAGCCGATAAAGGTGATAACCGTGCGGTTGGTGGCCTCGCCCGGGTCCACGTCCAGAAGCTTGACTCCCTTAACTTTTTCAATTACTGAGGTTACCGCGTCAATCTTCGCCCTGTCCCTGCCCTCCGAAATGTTGGGAACACACTCGACGATCTTCATTCAGGCCTCCTTTGGGGATTGTAAGTTTGATTCTACTGAGGTGATTTGAGAAGTCAAGGAGAAGGTCACCCCCACCTCAATCCTACCCCATCAAGGGGGAGGTGACACTTTGTTATCGCGTTGGCCTATTATACCCCTCCCTTGACGGGACAGTGTGCCCCTTGAGTGCCTGGTGCACTCATAGGGTAGGGGGTAGGGGGAGGGTGAAGGCAAGTTGCACAAAAAGATAACTTCCGAGATGCATTGCATTTCCAAGTCTCAATTCTACGCAACATACCCCACACCTTGAAGTGGCACACTTCATGCTGTATAATACAACGTAAAGAAGTAGTAAATTTGGTTAGCTAACCGATGAGGAGGAGATTGTGGGTAAGTTTTCCGTGTTCAGAAATTCTCTCGGGGTCCCCGCGATTGCGCTTTGCGTAATCGTGGGGTGTTTGAACGCCGGGTGGTGGAGAACGTATGGAAGCGAAAAGGATGATTCGGGTTTCTTTGTACAACAGACTTCAGATGGAGATTATATCATTATCGGTGAAAGGTTTGTAGGTTTAGACGAACAGTGGGAACTTTTTAACAATTATGATATCTGGCTGCTGAAGATTGACAACAAAGGTGATACACTATGGACACGAGTATATGGCGATTCTGCCAGCAATAGAGATTTAGGAAGTTGTGTTCAACAGACAAGGGACGGGGGATACATAATCGGTGGGGGTTTTTCAGGAAAATCTTGTTTGATAAAAACTGACAAAGATGGTAACGTTGAATGGACCAGGACGTATTTAGATGGAGGCGTAACCTGCGTTCAGCAAACCAGTGACGGTGGGTACATACTGGTGCTTAGTTGTATGTCTCTAATCAAGACGGATTCAGTAGGGGAGATTATTTGGGCTAACTCTTATGGTTGGCGAATTGGGGGTTATGCGAACTCCGTTCAAGAAACGCAGGATGGGAATTATATATTTGTCGGAACTGATGAACGTTACAATGTTACTTTGCCTTATTACGTGTTGATGTTAATTGAAGTGGACTCTGCCGGAAATCCTATCTTGTGGCGGGAATATGAAGAATTAATGTACTCGATGGATGTTAGGGAAACCAATGATGAAGGTTACATTATCCTCGGAAATTGGGGTTGTCCATATCAAATTTGTGTCCTTAAAACGGACTCGGCAGGGGATAGTCTTTGGCTTCACACTTATAACGCGGGGAATTCATCCTCCGGTTATCGTATCCGAGAAACCGATGATGGTGGGTATATAATTGTAGGCAATTCTAACACGGGTGAACCCGGAACTTCAACAGATGTCTGGCTGGTTAAAATCAATGCTAACGGCGACACCTTATGGACGCGTTCCTTTGGAGGTTCGGAATATGATTGCGGCAGGGCTATCCAGCAAACCATCGATGGAGGATACATAATTGTAGGTGATATGGGACCATCTTGGGTAGAGCAGAGCGAACTTTTAATAATCAAAACTGATTCCCTGGGCTATGTCAGCGGAGTTGAGGAGGAGCCGCCCGTAGCACCCGTAACACACCAATCAGATTGGCAGGTTTCTGTTTCAGTTGGCCGTCAGATCGTGCTGCGCGCGCCGGCGAATGCACGACCTCTTGATCTCGCCGTGTTCGACGCATCGGGCCGGATGGTTGACGAGGTCCACCTTGGCCCGTCTTCAACCATAACCTGGGGCGATGGTTACTCGCCCGGCGTGTATTTCATCAGGATTGAGGGTGACGCGTCAGCTACCACTCAAAAGGTGATCTTGATCCATTAACTCCCCCTCCCTGGTGGCGAAGTGCCCCCGTCGGGTAAGGGGGATAAAGGGGGCGGGGATTTACCCAAAAACCCTCAAAAAACCCCAAAATCGCCCCATTTTGTCCATCTTTTTCACCCCACGAATTTGCTTCACAAATCCGCGGGGACCCCGTACTTTTGTCCACCTTTTGACCAGCTTTTTTGCGACGAATTGCACTCAAACCTGACGTCCGGCACCATCACCTGGGGCGCAGGCGGGAAGTGTCAGGTAGCCCGAAAACCAAAAGGCGATTTTAATTCAATAACGAGGCGGGCCGACCTAAAGGCCAGCCCCTACGTTACTTGACTTGCACATAAATCCGAGTTACAATCGTTATCGTGAAGGAATGCACCCTGCTTGGCTCGTCTAAGACAGCGGCTCAAAATACCCTTGACTCACTTCTGAGGGGTTATTTTTCCATGTCAACAGAGCCCAGAAACGGTTCGTCTAATAGAAAAATGGAGACTGCGGCCGGGCGGGAGGAATTGCCGTCCGATGCAGATCTCCTGGCAGGTGTTCGGGCTGGAGATACTCAGGCATGCCGCGTCATCGTGGAACGTTATCAACGCCTGCTTTACAGCATCTCCTACAAGTTTTTGGGAGACCACGGCGAGGCAGATGACGCGGTGCAGCAGGTCTTCATCAGGTTCTTTGAGAAAGCGGGCAGATTGCGCCGGGCTAAAGCCCTGAAGACCTATCTGGCGCGCAGCGTCACGAATGAGTGCATAGACCGACTGCGTCGCATCAAGAGACGTCAGACTGTGTCTCTTGAAGAGTTGGGCGCAGCGGAGACGCTGGCGCTTGAGGACGGTCAAACGCCACAGAAGAGTGCGGAACGCAAGGAGCTTGCCGCTTTGATCCAGTGGGCTTTGGGGCAGCTTTCTTTAAGGCAGAGGCGCGTGGTAGTGCTTTCCGTTACGGAAGGTTTGAGCTATGCGGAGATTGCAGAGGTGCTTGGGTGCGAAGAGGTGACCGTTCGGACGCATCTGCACCGGGCACGCAAACGGCTGCAGAAGCTTTTAGGCCCGCGGTTACACGATTTGGAGGCAGGATTTGTTCGCAAGGGATAGAAGGCACGCAGATGAGGACAAGATGGCAAGGCAAATGAGGTGTGAGGAAGTGGGAGAGGTCCTCGCACCCTATCTGGCTGGAGAGCTTGATAAAGCGGAGTCGGATGCTGTTCAGAGGCATCTGCGTTCGTGTGAGAGGTGCCGCACTCTGCTTGCACAGGAGATCGGTCTCAACCGTGTTATGCAGGAGGGTCTGCGTCTTGAGGTCGGTCCCGGCTACTGGGAGCGCATCTGGCCGCGGGTGCAGGTTGCGTTAGTCCAGCGCCGTCAGCGCCGTCACGGGCTTTGGCTTCGCTGGGCTTTAGCCGGGGCAGGTGCTATGGCCGCTGCCGCGGCTGTATCCCTGTTCCTTCTTGCTCGTTCTTTCTTCGCACCGCTATTGACAACGCATGATGCATCCTACTTCACGAACCTTCCCGCCGCTCCCCCCGCGATCCTCGAAGAAGATTCCGAGCAGAACCTCTCGCTTGAACTTGCCAACCTTTCCCTGGGACAGCCCACCCCATCGGAGCGGGCCGCGGCCTGGCAGAGGATGGAGGGACTGTGAGTTCTGTTTTCGTCAGGCTTGTGCCGTTGCGAAAGTCGTTGAAGGGGTTGGCTTTGATAGGTCTGCTGACGGTTGCGGTCTTCTTCACCACATCCTGTGAGCGCAGACCTGTAAAGCTGCGCTGGAAGCTTGAGCCGGGCAAAACCTACGTCTACCGCAGCGAGGTTACAGGCAATTGGAGAATCGAGGGCTGGGAAAAGGGAGAACGCGGCGGTGAGTTCGGGAACCTGATCGAGACCGAGATGAGTGTGCTTGGGATAGGGCCCGACTCCGCCTTCAGGATACGCGAGGCTATCAACCTTATCAGGGAGGGACAGGAGTTCGAACCCACTATCGTTACCTACAGCATGGCCCATAACGGCAGGCTCTACGGTATGTCCGAAGTCGGCACAGGCTCGGCTCCCCGTTCCATCCCCAGCAGGGAACGCAGCGAGTACCGCAAGCAGTACTTTGAGCAGACCCAACCAACCTATCCTGACCGCGAACTCAAACCGGGTGAGACATGGGTTCAGGAAACCAAGGTGGTGTTCGATGACCGGGTAATCACTGCAGAGAACCAGTTTGATGTCAAGGGGTGGGAAAGGGTTGGATCGTACCTTTGCCTGAGGATAGACTATCAGGGCGAGTCGTTTGTTCCCTATGAAAGCGAGGGCAGGAATCTGCTGGAGCATGGCAAGGTCAGGGGAAGCATATGGTTCGCGCCGCAGGAGGGCTTGCCTGTCCAGCAGCGCGATTCCTTCTATGTCTCCACCGCGCGCATCGTGCCCGAGGGCGAAAACCCACCATCCACCTACGTCGTCCAAAGCGTTCGTCTCTACCAGCTGGTGGAGATCCGCTAGCCACCGCCCTTCACACATACCCCACGCATCACACCTCCTCATATCCCCCTCTCTCTACATGCGGATTGCAATATCTCTTTATGCTTGCAAGCCGGGGGTTGACAACCCCCCTCCCATACCTACAATAGTTTACAG
>JAYELY010000031.1:0-5543 GCA_034717795.1 Caldifarciminota bacterium | reverse complement strand
CTCAAGCCGACGGTAGTCGGACAAGTCGCTACGCGACTTGGAGGGTTAGCGTAACTGGCAACGCAGCAGACTTGAAATCTGCCGCCCCTTGATCGGGGCTTGGGGGTTCGAGTCCCTCACCCTCCGTAACACCCCGGACAGGAACAGAGTTCCTGCCCGGGGACCCCGAATTTGACACTCCACAAGGATACTTCGTCTCCTTGCGGGGACCCCTTTATTACCCCAAGAGGTAGCTTCGCTCCCTCTCGGGGACCCCGGAAATATGCTCCTTTTTGAGCAAGTGAGAAAAGTTCGCAGGAAGAATCTAAAAGAAGGCTAGAGCCCCCTTATGCTTTATGCCCCAGCCGGAAGTGGGGGAATATCCCCAAGTAACTTCGCGGGAACCTGGTTTGATGCTCCTCTTTGCTAACGCAAAAAGATCGCACAAAGGCGAAAATGCTCGCACGCTGTATGTTTTAAAAAACTTGACATCGAGTCTTTTTTTGTCTATAATTCAGGTAGACAAACATTTACCAAAGGAGGAGTTCATGAACACAGATCTTACCTTATCCAGTTTGAGCATCGAGACGCTGGATCGGATTCGAGCAGAGATAGGAAGAATCCGAGGCTGGCTTGCCTTCATTGCCGTGGTAAGCTTTGGTTTGATCCTCTTGTCCTTGGTTTCAATCCTTATCTCAGTGATCAGGGGCTCTGGTTCGTCCGGGGTCCTGGACATTCTGGTCAAACTCCTGTTCGCCGGATTCAACATAGCGCTGGCCGTTTTTCTCTTTCAGGCCTCCCAGAGGGCAAAGAGGTATGCCGAATCCGGCACGGCAGATGAACTAACCGCGTATCACGGCAAGCTCAAGATTTACTTCACCATAACCGGCTTGTTGATTCTTATAAGTCTGGCAGTCGCGGTTCTGATGGCGTTGATAGAAACGTTTGCCGGATACAGGGGTTGATCTTTAAATCATTGTAAGGAGATGAGAACATGAAAGAAACGGAACTCAAGGCCACTTCCCCACAGGAGTCGCCTCAACCCACCGAACCATTAAGCGTGGGTCGAAAGGCGAATCTGGACATCAAGATAAATGGCACAAGGGGATGGATGTCTTTTTTAGGCATAGTAATTATTGTTTCCGGGGCCTTTGCGGCCCTAGCCACCTTTCTTACAGTATCCATGCCAGTGCGGTTTCTAGGCACTTCACCCGGTTCGTCGAGTTGGATATTGATTATCTCTGTTCTGATTTACACCGGAGTATCAATCTACCTGGGGGTTCTTTTGCTTTCTTCGTCCAGCCATGCCAAGAAGTACCTGCGTCAGGACAGTGAGACCGAGCTCCTCAAATACCACGTGAAGATGCATACTTTCTTCAAGGTGATCGGCATCATAACGATTATAGGCTTATTTTCGATGCTGATTTTAATGCTGATTTCAATTATGGCCTTTTTTGGCCGATAGGCGAAGGCAACTTCGATTAACCCTCCACAGGTTAAATGCTCCTTTTTTTCGCAAGCGAGAAAAGATCGCAAAAGGAGGTCAGGCTATGCAAGAGCGAGCGGAGCGTATACAATCCCCTCAGTCCAGAATCGAATCCAGGCTTAGATGGTCCAGCGGCCTGTTGGTTACCGCTATTCCCTTCGCGGCTTTATGGCTCGTGCTGGTTATTATTCGTATCATCGCAGGCGAGTTTTCTTGGGCAGGTGCGGCAATTTATCTGCTTCAACCCTTACTATTCATCGCCGGGATAATCATGTTGCTTAAATCGATTCCCAAATTTAGAGAGGCTTGGTTTATCAAGAAGAATCCTAAGGCTCTTTCAACCATGCAATTGACATCGATCCTTCTCTTGATTATGCCTCTCTTTGTGATTGTTGGAAGTGTAGTTATGGTGGCGATTGGGATTTGGCTTTTGAGAATGTGGGTGGGTATGTTCCATTGACTGCTGGGAGGGAGTGGAATCCAGTCGGTTGACATTTGACATCTTTACCTATAATTTAAGCAGTTGGACGAACAGCTAAACCATAAAAGGAGGAACTCTGCCATGGATGAGACAAAAGCGCCTCTCGCTTCCATAGAGTCAGCCGATCTCGAAAGAATCCGTTCCGACATCAAAGACACCCGATGCTGGCTGAAATTTCTTGGCATCCTTTTCATCATCGACGGAGCGTTGGATGCCCTTACCGTCGTAGGCATAGTCATTGCCTGGCTCCCCATCTGGATAGGCGTAATTCTACTTAAGGCCGACTCCAAAGCCGCCGATTACGCGGAAAAAGCCTCGGCTGCCGATCTTGTAGAATACCATGCAAGGCTCAAGGGTTACTTCACCCTCTGCGGTATATTCGCCATCGTCTTGCTGGCGCTCGTCGGCCTCCTGCTTATAGGCGGAATCATCGCGCTTCTAACCGGTCTTTTCCCTTGCCCGTGGGACATTTTGGGACGTATCTGCGGTTGACATTCTCCGCAGCTCAGTATAATTTCAGGTAGGAGAGGTGGCCGAGTGGTCGAAGGCGACCGCTTGCTAAGCGGTTGTACGGATAAAACCGTACCGTGGGTTCAAATCCCACCCTCTCCGTTGGCTGATTTGGAAGATTATGACTCCTTGTAGTCGTCATCCTTCGGTCTAAGATTTAAGATTATGACTCCTTGCAGTCGTCATCCTTCGGTGAAAGATTAGGGATTGAGGAATGAAGATCAAAAGATTCGAGGACTTGGAAGTTTGGCAGTTGGCAAGGAAACTGGTGAAGCAGATTTACGAGTTATCCAGAAGGACCAAGTTGTCGAAGGATTTTGGATTGAGAAATCAACTTCAAAGGAGTGCGGTTTCAATAATGTCGAACATAGCTGAGGGATTTGAAAGGAAGACCAAAAAGGAGTTCATACAATTTCTCAATATAGCTAAAGCATCGAGCGGCGAGTTGAGAAGTCAATTGTACGTTACCTTGGATTTAGAGTATTTGGACAAAGTCACATTTGAAAACGTCTACAATCTATGTGAGAAAATTTCAAAATCCATTGCTGGATTCATTAAATACCTTAAGTCGGCAAATTTCCAATCTTGAAATCTTGTAATTTTCTAATCTTAAAATCTTTTAATCTTCTAATCTTGAAATCTTTAAGACAGCGTCTTAGGAGTGCTGATGTCTGAGAGTAACGTACGCGTGAGAATCGCCCCATCGCCCACCGGAGCCATCCACGTAGGGCTGGTGCGCTCCGCTTTATACAACTACCTCTTCGCCTGCAAGCATGAGGGGACGTTCGTTCTCAGGATAGAGGACACCGACGTTGAGCGCTCCACCGAGAAGTCGGCCCAGGCGATCATAAAAGGACTCGGCTGGCTGGGCATCACATTCGACGAAGGACCCTACTACCAATCCCAGCGGATGGGGATCTACAAGGAATACGCACATCAGCTGATCCAATCCGGTCATGCCTATAAATGCTACTGCACGCCTGAAAGACTTGCGGAAGAACGGAAGAAAGCCGAGGCTCAGCGGCGCGCCTGGAGGTATGACCGCAGGTGTCTTGCCCTTTCTGAGGAGGAGAGGAAGAAGTTCGAGTCGGAAGGAATCAAGCCCGCTATCCGCATCCTTATCCCGGAAGGCTCCACCACGTTCACTGACCTCATCCACGGTGCCATCACCCGCGAGCACAAGGACATAGACGACTTTGTGATCCTGCGCTCCAACGGGGTTGCCACCTACAACTTCGCGGTGGTGGCCGATGATCACGACATGGAGATTTCGCACGTGCTCAGAGCGGTGGAGCACATCTCCAACACATTCAAGCAGATGCTCTTATACAATGCCTTCGGCTGGGAGATACCCCAATTCGCCCACCTGCCATTGATTCTTGGTGAAGATAAGAAGAAGCTCTCCAAGCGGCACGGTGCGATGTCCTTAGAAGAGTTTCGCGCTCAGGGCTTTCTTGCCGACGCGATGGTGAACTTCCTGGCACTCCTTGGCTGGTCGCCTGGCGGAGATCGGGAGATCATACCGCGTCAGGAGTTAGTCGCACTCTTCAGCCTGGAGCGCATCAACACCTCCAACGCGATATTTGATATGCAGAAGCTCGCGTGGATGAACGGGGAGTACCTGCGATCTCTTGGTACTGAACAACTCCTTGCAGCTTTTAAGGACTGGCTGGAGTTCCAGAAGATCAGCCTGCCTTCCGAATACTCCTCCCCAGAGTTTTTATCCAGGGCATTACCTCTTATCGCCGAGCGTTCCCGCACCCTTGCTGAGGTCTACGAGGGCCTGCTCCCTTACGTATCCGACGAACTCACCTACGACGAGGAGGGCCTTAACAAGCATTTCCGCAAGGACCCGGAGGGAGCCAAGGAGAGACTCAATCTCTATCGCGAAAAGCTGGAGGCACTCCCCGAGTTCAATAAAGAAACCGCAGAGGTGGTGTTACGTGAGCTGGTTGAGGAGTTGGGCATCAAGGCCGGACTCATCATCCACCCGGTGCGCGTTGCCGTAACCGGAAGAACGGTCGGCCCGCCCCTGTTCGACTGCCTGGAGCTTTTGGGGAGGGAGAAAGTTTTAGAGAGGCTAGCGAAACTGCCTGAATAACGAATCTACTGACCATCTCGAAATTTGTAACGTGGTATTCGTTGCTTCTTAAGGGGTAAAAAGATTCCCTTTCTATACAATTCTTTCACTACCTGGTCCCACTCATAGCTCTTTTCCCACCGTTCTTTGGTATAATGCCAGTCTACTAAAAGTTTCCCGTTTTGTCCGGGATAAATATACAATCCAATACACTTATTCAATTTGTGCTCATATTTATGCGCATAAGTAAAATGTCTTAATCCGTTTAATCTTTGCCGTTCATCTAAATCAGAAGTTGCCGGACAGAAAACGAAGCCTACTTTGGTTCCTTCTGAGAATCTATACACGCAATCGTAGACGCCATCCAAGACTTTTCTACCCACCAGATCGTAACGTTCAATAAAGGCTTTTCTTCCTGTCCGGTCGAGGAGAGCAAGTTCAAGTAGGGTCTTGTGGTACTCTCGATTGAATTGTTGAGGAATGTTGTTTGGCGGTGCTAATGTTTGAACAATGCCTTTGAATTTCAAGTTCTCCCTCTCCCTACCCTCTAAAGCATCGACCCATCCTTCGTAATCCTTATGAAAATCATCGTAATCAGGCTCAGGAACTTTCGGGGAACCTACAAAGCGACCGACTAGCCATTTCTCAGATTTCTCTTTTAACTCCGGTTTATCTTTGTAATAGTTAAGGAATCTTTCACGCCAATCCAAGTATTCAATGATTTCCATAGGAGTGACTAAATACCTACAGACAAAAGACCAATTGTAGGCGTGGATTAGGTGTATGAATACCGACTTCACAGTACTTAGGCTGATATGATGTTTCTCAGCCAAACATTCGGCGGGCATGGGATAACGAGAATTGTAGATAACCACGTAGTGTTTGGTTTTAACAGAGTCAAAATCGATCTCAAGTGTTTGATCTCTTAAGTTCTCGAAATCCATATCCCTGTAAGATCGAAAGAAATCTATGTCTCCCCTTATCTGCTTGGTGCCTTTCTTAAGCAC
>JAYELY010000030.1:0-5543 GCA_034717795.1 Caldifarciminota bacterium | reverse complement strand
TCTCCTCTCTGACCGCCAATATCCATCTTCCGTCGTGCGACCAGAAGATACCAAGCCAGTTCCCTGTGGTAGGAATCGGGTCGTCAAGGGAACCGGTGAGAAGCCGGTAGTTCGAGCCGTCGCGGTTTACAAGCCCCAGATCGGCGCGGGGCACCGGTATCGGGCTAGCTGGCGTATCCTTCTCATACGTCCCCAGATTGACAAACGCGACCACCTCGCCTGAAGGGGAGAAGGCCGGCGACATGGCCTTGGTGAAGGTAACGGTTCCCACAGCCTCGCTTTTCGTCTGGGTGTCGGTGAAGAGGGAGGAGATATTCGCTTCGTCGGCCTTCAGGATGGATACGCGGTTCTTGCCGGTAAAGATCAGCTCCGGCGCGGTGGGCGAGCCGTCAAGCCATTGAGGGGCTGGGACCTCGTAGGTGGTCAGCTCATTCCCGCTGCGATCCGTTATATATAAGTAGGGAGGGTAGTCCGGCTTTTGGCGACTCAAAAACGCAATCTTCTCGCTCGCTCCGATAAGCGTGGGAGACCATATGCCCTGCATGCTGTCTTTGAGTGGGGTAATTGACGCCACGAGCGCACCCGTATCGTCGAGCACGTAGATCACCGAGACGGTGTCCGTCGTGAGGATATATGAGGCTCGCTCGCCCCAATCGACCTCGTCCCTGCCGCAGAAGACCCAGGCTACGAGCAGAAAGGCGATTCCACATGCAGCCATCCGACCTTTATTAAACATAAAACCTCCTTGTAGGATAGTCTAGGTGAACCGCAAGGGATGTCAAGATTATTCGGGAGGTGTTTCGTTGATCGTCTGTGATAGCCGCATTGCCTCATTAAAAATCTACTCCAAACTCCAAAGTTGTAGGGGCGACGCATGCGTCGCCCCTACATATTCTGCATAGGAAGTTGACAAGTGGGTAAAGTTTGGTTATCTTTAACCTAAATTCAAGGAGGCTTATGCGTTCTTCGAGATTTGTCAAGTTTGTTAGCGTGGGAGCTTTCCTGTGGGCTGTTTGTGCGCCGGCCCAGACCTATAAGTTGGATCAGATACTTTCGAAACACGTGAAGGCGATGGGCGGTTCTGCGGTAATCTCCAATCTAACTTCGGTGGTGCGCGAGGCTCGCGTGGAGGCCGGTGGACTGCAAGGCACCTCCACCACCTGGATACTGCCGCCGAACCGGACCCGCAACCGCATAAGGATGGGGGTGCTGGATCAGACCTCGTGTTTTGACGGGGAGTATCAGTGGACGATAGACGCCAACGGTGCGCTTTCGATCGGGGACGAGGAGGCCAGGAAATCCGGACTGACCGAGGCGCTCATTGACGGCCTGAGCTACATGTTCCCCGACTCGACATTAAGGGTGCGCTACATTGGCCGCGAGGGTGAGCTGGGACGAAGCTTCCTCGTGCTCCAGATGCTGCCTGTGGACGGCGTTCCTGCAAAACTCTGGATAGACGAGCAGACCTGGCTTCTGGCCAAAACCGAACTTGCCTCGGGCGGACTCACCGCTATCCGGGAATACTCAGATTACTCAAAGGTCGAAGGGCTTATGGTTCCGCACCGCATCCGCATGGGAATCCCCGAGATGGAGCAGGAGTTCGAGTTTTTTGTTCACACCGTGAAGGTCAACGAGTATGTTGACGAGAGACTTTTCTTGCGCAAGAAGCGGCCTGTCCACGACTACGTTATAGCCGCGGGCAAGAAAACAGCCCCGATCGGCTTTACGTTCTCAAACGACCACATCTACCTCAAGGGCTTTATAAATGGAGAAGGACCATTTGATTTCCTTCTGGACTCTGGTGCCGGCGCTTCGGTGATCGATGCCGGGCTTGCAAAAAGGCTGCATCTTGAGCCGGCAGGCGAGTTCAAGGCGAGAGGCGTTGGCGGCTTCGCCGGCATGTCACTGGTGCAGGTTGACTCGATAAATCTCGAAGGATTAGGGCTTTACGGTCAGGTAATCGTGGCCATGGAGCCTTCCGAACTCCTGGCGCGGTACGCAGGCATTCCCGTTGCTTTGATCCTCGGCTACGATTGTCTTTCCCGGTTTGCGACCGAGATCCGCTTCTCCGAGGCTACCGTGACCTTCCACGATGCTGAAGGGTTCGCCGCACCTGCGGGCTACAGCTTCCTTTCCTGTTCCTTCGGCTCCCGTGTTCCCGTTTTGCAGGCACGCGTTGAGGATGCAAGGGGCCGGTTCATACTCGACACCGGTTCAGGATCCTCGATCGACCTGTCTGAACCTTTTATCAGGCGCACTGACCTCAAAAAGGGACGCAGGCTTTTCGAATCCGAACTCCACGGTTTCGGCGGCCCGGTTAAAATCATGGTGGGCCGGGTCAGGCATATCTCGCTGGGACC
The DNA here is from genome assembly GCA_034717795.1 of Caldifarciminota bacterium. GTDB lineage: Bacteria > Hydrothermota > Tepidihabitantia > B3-TA06 > B3-TA06 > B3-TA06. The sequence continues at coordinate 3,183 of JAYELY010000030.1, read as the reverse complement.
CTATTTGATGGAGAACGTGGTTGCCGGCTTTGCCGAGAACGCCCGATCCGGGGTGCTTTCATCCGAGGAATACGACGGCATCATAGGCAACGAGGTGCTGCGCCGGTTCGACCTCATCTTTGACTACGCAGGCGAGCGTGTGGCAACAAAGCCCAACCCCTCGTTTGAAGAGCCCTTCCGCACCGCCAAGAGCGGGATGATGCTTGAGCTCTCCGAGGACGGTCGGATAATCGTCGCCCGAAACGTTCCTTACACACCCGCTGATGAGGCACAGATAGAGCCGGGCTCCGAGCTTCTGGAGGTTGCAGGTCAAAGGGTAAGCGACCTTGGCCTTGGCGGTATCCGCGAGATAATGCGTGGCCCCGACGACACCGAGGTGAAGGTCAAGCTGCTTTATAAGGGCGAGGTTCGGGTAGCGACACTTAAGCTGCGAACCTACTACTGATGAAAGTTGAAAGTAAGGGGGCATGAGAATCCTCCCGATGCGCTGAGGATTGACACAGGACCTTGTTCTACCTAGAATAACCCATGATCTTATTGCTTTCGCTTTTGTTCCTGCAGGCCTCTGTACCTGAGGACATAACCATCATCTCCGCGACTGGAGATACCCTGTTCTTTAACGAGCTTGCCGATGCGCTCATGGACTGCGACGTAATCTTCGTTGGTGAAGAGCACGATGCGAAGGCCGCGCACGAGGCCGAGCTTGCTATCCTTACCGCGCTTGCCGAACGGGACTCAAACCTGGCGCTTGCGCTTGAGATGTTCGAGCGCGACGTGCAGGATGTGCTGGATTCCTATCTGTTCGGAGATACTCCCGAGGATTCCTTCCTTGCGGCATCCCGTCCCTGGCCCAACTACCAGACAGACTACCGGCCTTTGGTGGAGTTTGCCAAGGCCAACAAGATTGCGGTGGTCGCGGCCAACGTTCCGCGCAGAGCCGCGGCGGCGGTGGCTAGGGCGGGCGAGGTTTCACGTGAAGTCATGGGAGTAGACAGCGTCTTTATGCCAGACACCCTTCACCTCGATTCAGAGGAGTATCTCGAGCGCTTTACGGCCACCATGGAAGGCATGCCTCGCGGCGGACCCATGGGTACCCTGAACGTCGACGCGCTCTACAAGGCTCAGGTTCTCAAGGACGCGGTGATGGCCGCCTCGCTCGACCCTTACCTTGATCGTCGTATCCTTTTCTTCTGCGGACGTTTCCACTCCGACTACCATCTGGGTATCCCCTATCAATTAGAGAAGAATCATCCCGAGCTCAAGATTGCGGTGGTTGCCTTGGCCCCGGCGTCCGAAGAACTCTCTGCCGAGGATCGCTCCCTGACAGCGGACTTCCTGTGGGTATACACGCCCCGTGACGTTGCAGAGTAACGCCGCTGGGGACCCGATAATATTATTCGGGCCGACCTGAAGGTCGCCCCCTACAGGTCTTTACCTCCTCGAGGTAAAAGAGCTGACAGATCAGCGAGCTTGTCTGTTCAAAAGTCTGTTCCAACCCGAAAGCTTGTAATTTGCGATCTTTCGTTGCTGTGCAACGAAAACAGCATCCTACCCATTGACACATCTAAGGCAAGGAGTATTATAATTACATGCTGCGTGTGAAGGACTGTATGGACAAACACCCAAAGGTAATAACGCCGGATGCCAGTCTGCGCGAGGCTATCGAGTTGATGCTTGCCGAGCGTGTTGACGGGCTGGCGGTGGTGGACGAGGGCGGACGTTCGCTTGGTCTTATCACGCTTGGCTATCTGCTGCGCGGGTTCATGCCCGCCAACCTGAGCCACTGCCCGGAGAGGATGCTCGAGGAGCTGGAAGCGGTTAACATCCAGGCGTTCTTCGGTCCTACGAGCGGACTCTTCCTGGTGGCGGACTTCTTCAAGGAGGACGTTGAGCCGTTATCGCCAGAAGACTCCCTGATGATTGCCGCGGCCGAGATGCACCGCCAGGAGCTTCTTATGCTGCCGGTGGTCGAGGAAAACAAGCTGGCAGGCATGGTCTCCCGACGCGACGTCATGCAGGCATTCTTTGAAAAGTCCTCCTTTCCTCCCTCGGATTCTCCTTCGGAGAAAAGTTCGGAAGAATAAAATATGAGGAATCAGCTTCTAGCGATTCTTACATCTTCATCTCTGCGATCTTTTGACCTTTAGGTCAAAAGGAGCATTAATTTAGGGGTCCCCGCGGCGTTGTGAAGCAACGGCGTGGGGCGTATCAGTCTTCCCTGGGCAGGATGCGGACCGAGTCCTTCGCAATCTTCTCTACCGCATCGCCCAGATCTTCCTCGCTTATGATCCCGTCGTTTAAGAGTTCCTGCAGCCGCTTCTCGTTCACCATGGTGACCTTATCCCAGAATCCCAGTTTTTCCAGCATGGGCTTCAACTTCGCCTGGCTGATCTTGAAATGCGTGTTTGTTTGCAGCCGTGCCGAGCCTTTTGTGGTGACTATCTTTCGTTCTCCACGCCGGTTCATCTCTTCTATTACCTGCTTCTTCACCTCCTCCATCTGTTTTTCGATTTCCGTACGGTTCGCACGCAGATCAAGGTAGCGGCTGATTGCAGGCTCAAGGTCTAGAGAGAGGTTTTCGAATTCCTGATCCGCAGGCGGTTCTTTGGGCTCGTAGCCGGAGAAGTAAAGATAGACGGCTGTGCGGGAGGCTATGAAGTCTGCGATGTGCAGGCTCCATTCCAGGGGCTTGCGTGGCATGCGCAAGGGCTGCGGTCCCCACAGCCCCTGATGGCACTCGATGGCGCTCACGATATCTTCAAAGTAGGGAGTCTCGGAGGCCAGATCCTTCAGCTGATGGCGGACGATCAAAGGGTGATCGGCTTCCGTTCGATCCTCATCCACCAGACCGTTCTTGAAGGAATCGTGCAGTATCGCTGCCGCACGTAATACGTCGAGCTTTGTCTCGTCTATCTTGAAGATCTTCGCGATCTCTGTGGCAAGATAGACTACCCGCTTGGTATGCAGGACAAGACCGCCCTCGCCAAGGGTATCTAGGGGATGGAAGCGACCGGAGGCGGAGGCCGCGACGTGCCAGAAGTAGGAGGGCACCTGCTCAAGCGCCTTGGTCACAAACAGACGGATCGATGGGTCATCTATCTGTCCCACCTCCTCGTCGAGATTGAATTTTCGCTCTTCGCTCATAGGCCTAATGTTAGGGAGGATTGGGCGTTTGTCAAACCC
>JAYELY010000029.1:3194-5609 GCA_034717795.1 Caldifarciminota bacterium | reverse complement strand
AGGGTTATAACCATCGTCGTCGGCATGGGGGGATAAAATACTTGACACCCTATCAAAAGTTGTCTATAATCAGACAACCTGAACGAGACGAAGGCCAACATGAGACGCAGTTGGTTGCATAGTACAGTTCAGTTATCTCAGCACCACCATCTCTAACTATATTCTCTTTTGTCAACTCACCTCTACCAAATGTAACAGCTCCTAAGCTCAAAAGAAGTGCTAATCCAGTAATTAATAATGCTTTTCTCATTTTCATTGCCTCCTTGATTTAGAAAATTATATGCGGATTACGGAAGATGTCAAGGGTGCAGTTGACAACTTCTCGCAGGTATCGTATAATTCGGTGTTACGGGGTTACGGGGCGTAGCGCAGCATGGTTAGCGCGCTTGGTTCGGGACCAAGAGGTCGGTGGTTCGAATCCACTCGCCCCGATTTCACGATGGAGAGAGACCCTCAAATAATCCCGCTTTTCACTGCGGAGCAGATCGCCGACCGAGTGGCGGAGCTTGGTGCGGAGATTGCCGAGGACTACGCAGGAAAGAATCCTTTACTGATAGGGATTCTCAAGGGGGCGTGGATGTTCCTTGCCGATCTTACCCGTGCAATAACCATACCACACCAGTGCGACTTCATCCGGGTATCAAGCTACGGCTCAAGCACCGAGTCAACCGGCGAGGTGCGCTTGCTTACCGATCTTTCCACCACGATTAGAGGTCGTCACGTGATTCTGGTTGAGGACATCGTAGATACCGGACACACCCTTGCCACACTCCTCAACATATTGAAGGAAAGGGGACCTCGCTCACTCGCCGTCTGTTCCTTTCTGGACAAGCCTGAGCGCAGAGAGGTTGCCATTCATATTGATTATCTGGGGTTTTCGGTCCCTAACAGGTTCGTTGTCGGCTACGGGTTGGACTGGGACGAGCGGTTCAGACATCTTCCTTACATCGGTTACCTTGAGTTTGAGGAGTAACGCGATGGGAGACGGGCAGAGAAGTATCCAAATAGGCGTTATCGGAGGACGTTACTGTTCCGAGAAGATCGCCGGTATTGCCGAGGAGTTGGGACGACTGATCGCTGAACAGGGCTGGACCCTTATCTGCGGCGGTCGCGGCGGTGTGATGGAGGCGGCGTGCAAAGGCGCTCAGGAGGCCGGAGGCGTAACCATCGGGATACTGCCGGACTCGACCGACATAAAGGCGAACCCCTATCTTACCTACACAATCAAGACCGGCATGGGCGAGGGGCGCAACGTAATCATCGTTTACTCATCAGACGCTCTGGTAGCGGTGGACGGCAAGTACGGCACTCTTTCGGAGATCGCGCTGGCTCTGGCGCGGCGCAAACCGGTGTTCGGGATAGGGACGTGGGATATATCAGGGGTAAAGATGGTCAACGATCCAGCCGATGCAATCGAGCGAATCAAGGAGGTGCTCGGTGAGTGACGCGAGGCTGCACGCGGTGATCTGCGGCGTTGTTCAGGGAGTGAATTTTCGCTACTTCACGGTCAGGCTGGCGAAAAGGCTGAACTTAACCGGCTGGGTGCGCAATCTTGGGTACGAGCGGGTGGAGACGGTTGCCGAGGGCGAGAAGGACGCTCTCAACGCCTTCCTTGATGAACTTAAGGTCGGACCTATCTCCGCCCGGGTGACCAAGGTTGACATAGAGTGGCAAAAGCCAACCCATGAGTTTGACGATTTCAGGGTTACCTACGAGGAGTGGTGAGTTGAAACCACAGATTACACGGATTCACACAGATTAATGGAAGACAAGAGGACGTACGCTATAATTGGTGCTGCGATGGAGGTACACAAGGTCTTAGGATGTGGATTCTTGGAAGCAGTCTACCAGGGAGCATTGGCCACTGAGTTTACGACTCGCAACATCCCCTTTGAGCGTGAAGTAGAGTTGCCAATAATCTATAAAGGAACACAACTTGCCACATCTTATCGAGCAGATTTCATCTGTTATGGTTCGGTTCTCGTTGAATTAAAAGCAATCTCAAAGATCGGAAAAGTTGAAGAAGCACAGGTTATCAATTATCTGAAGGCAACTGGTTTGGGGGTTGGGCTTATTTTCAACTTCGCAAGCCCTTCCCTCGAATACAAGAGATTCGCGAATTAATAACCACAGATTACACTGATTTCACTGACAATTTGAGAAATAATTTTATCTGTGCTAATCTGTGAAATCTGTGGTTAAGTTCCTATAATTTGAGAAATAATTTTATCTGTGCTAATCTGTGAAATCTGTGGTTAAGTTCCTATTCGATTCCCAGCTTCTTCCGTGTCGCCGGTATCAGCCCGCCCTGGTTGATGAGATCGAGGATGAAGCGAGGCAGAGGTTCGAAGGATATTCCTTTCCCTGTAGTCAGATTCTTGAGTGTGCCCCGAGCAAGATCAACCTCTATCTCGT
>JAYELY010000029.1:0-3094 GCA_034717795.1 Caldifarciminota bacterium | reverse complement strand
GTCGCCGGTATCAGCCCGCCCTGGTTGATGAGATCGAGGATGAAGCGAGGCAGAGGTTCGAAGGATATTCCTTTCCCTGTAGTCAGATTCTTGAGTGTGCCCCGAGCAAGATCAACCTCTATCTCGTCGCCTTCGGACACGTGTTTGCTGATATCAGGTACGACAGCGATGGGAAGGCCGAGGTTGATGGCGTTGCGAAAGAAGATGCGGGCGAAGGATTCTGCGATTACACATGATATACCAAAGTAGCGTATTGCGGTGGCCGCCTGCTCGCGCGAGGAGCCGCAGCCGAAGTATTTGCCGGCAACGATCACGTCGCCGGGCTTGGCCTTTTGGCGGAAGTCGGGATAGACCGTCTCAAACAGGTACTTGGGGGTCTCCTCGGCGTCGGTCACCGACATGTAGCGTCCAGGATAGATAACGTCGGTATTCACGTCGTCCGGGAAGATCCATACTTTTCCTTTAACGGGTTCCATGTTACGCCTCCAGGTATTTGCGCGGGTCTGCAAGCTTGCCCTCTATTGCCGACGCTGCCACGGTAGCAGGCGACGCAAGGTAGAGGGATGCGTCTGCCGAGCCCATGCGTCCCTGAAAGTTTCGGTTGGTTGATGTAACCGCCGCCTCGCCCGGAGCAAGGCATCCCTGGTGAGCGCCCAGACACGGTCCGCAGCCGGCGTTGACGAGCACTGCACCGGCGTCTACTAACGTCTCGATGATTCCTTCGGAGAGCGCCTCCTTGAATATCTTCCATGAAGCGGGAACCACGAGCAGGCGGACTTCAGGGTGAACCTTCTTGCCTTTAAGGATTCGGGCCGCCTCGCGTAAATCCTCCAGCCTGCCGTTGGTGCAGGAACCGATTACCGCCTGGTCTATCTTGGTGCCGGCGACTTCCGATATGGCTTTCACGTTGTCCACCTGATGGGGGCAAGCCAGCTGAGGTTCCAGGTCGGATACGTCGAAGGTGTGCTCAGACAGGTAAGTGGCATCAGGATCAGGGGAAATCATCTCGTAGTGACCCTTGGCACGGGTCTTAACGTAGTCCTCGGTGATGCTATCCGGGATAACGAACGCCACCTTGGCGCCCGCCTCCATGGACAGGTTGGAGATAACCATGCGGGAGGCGATGCTCATGGCGGAGATCGTGGAGCCTGAGAATTCCATCGCCTTGTAGTCTGCTCCGTCGGCACCGATGGTTCCGATCACATGGAGAATCACGTCCTTGGCGTAGATACCACGAGGCAGCTTGCCGTTGACGACAATCTTCAGGGTCTCGGGCATGCGCAGCCACAGCTCGCCGGTTGCCCACACAGCGGCCATCTCGGTAGCGCCGATACCGGTGGCAAACGCACCCAAAGCACCTGCGGTGGTCGTGTGTGAATCTGTTCCGACAAGAAGGATGCCCGGTCGGGAGAACCCCTCCTCGACGAGTACCTGATGGCAGACTCCGACGTTGATGTCGTAAAAATTCTTGATGCCCTGGGCCTTCACGAACTCGCGCAGCTCCTTCTGGCCTTTTGCGGTGCGCTCGGACTCGGCAGGAACCCGGTGATCGAAGATGATTACTATCTTTTCATCATCCCAAACCCGTTCCACGCCGATCTTTTCGAACGAGAGCTTTACCATGCGTCCGTTCTCGTGCGACATGGCCACGTCCACCTTTGCCTGCACTATCTCGCCTGCGCGGACAGTATCTTTCCCTGACTTCTTGGCCAGGATCTTTTCGGCTAGAGTCATCGACATACTACTCTCCCTTGTACTTCTCCTGGACCACCGATTTAGGCAGGAACCGCTTTTCCAGTTCTTTGTATTCAGGAAGACCAACCAGGCTCTTGAACTCGTCGAACGTGCACAAAAGATCGGTTCTATCGGGCATGATGCCGCGTTCTTTGAGCACGGATAAGTACTCGCGCAGCCACTTGGTAACCACGAAGATGGGACCTACCGGTACTGATACGCGAGCGACTCCGAGTTCGGCAAGCTCCTCGACAGGGATCAATGGCGTCTTGCCGCCGACCACAGAGTCGAAGAGATTTATGGAGACCGGTGCCGCGATCCTGGAGACCGCATCTCTGATCATCTCCTTGTCGGTAGGGGCCTCGAGGAAGATCATGTCCGCGCCTGCCGCGGCGTAGGCGTTGGCGCGATGGATGGCGTCCTCGTAGCCTGAAACCGCGATGGCGTCGGTGCGGGCGTTTATTACGAAGTCAGGGTCAAGCGCCTTGCGCGCCTCGACCGCCGCTTCGATCTTTAAAACCATCTCCTCCTCACTGACCAGCTGCTTGCCTTCCATGTGTCCGCAGCGCTTGGGAAAAACCTGATCCTCCAGATTGACCCCTGCCGCACCTACCTGAATGAAATCCTGCACGGTGCGGATAACGTTCAACGCGTTGCCGAACCCGGTATCGCCGTCTCCCATCACCGGGATGCTGACCGCCTGCGCCACCCGCCAGGTCATGTCAACTACCTCGTTCCAGCCCAGAAGCCCCACGTCAGGTTTACCTAAAAGGCACGCTGAAACGCCGAACCCGGAAACCTGGGTCAACTCGAACCCCGCCTCCTCGATAAGTTTGGCAGAAAGTACATCGTAACATCCCGGTGCCACCACCGCCCTTTTCTCGTTAATCATCTTCTTGAGCTGCGTAGTCTTCTTCACGAACATCCTCCGTTTTTGGTTCGCCGGAGTATAGGCCGGGCAAATAGGAAGTCAAGAAATTACCCGGTAATCAGGCAATCGTATGCTTCGCTCATTTGAGGCACAGCGCTCCGCTTGACACAACGATGTCTGTACATATAGTGAAGAGTGGCAACAGGATAATATTGAATTTATTAGACCACAAGCTTGAAAGAGGAATAATACCCAAGATTTGCGTTATCCAGTTCAACGTGTCCGATATGGATGCGGCTATCCGCTTCTACTGTAACAAACTTGGCTTTGAAGTAAAGTCTAAGGACTATTATCCCGACATCGTTCTTTTGGATCATGATGGCCCGTCGGTGCTCCTCTACAAAGTGGACAAGCCGTTCAAGATCGATTACCCCAACGCAGCCCAGACCCTTGTCAACATCCAGGTTCCAGATCTTCGCAAGGTCATGG
>JAYELY010000028.1:0-5610 GCA_034717795.1 Caldifarciminota bacterium | reverse complement strand
TCTGGGCCTTCCGAAATGGGCCGTGCAGGACTCGAACCTGCGGCCACCGGATTAAAAATCAGGTGCTCTACCTACTGAGCTAACGGCCCTTAAGTTATAATTCTAGGAGCCTGCGCCCCAAAGTCAAGTGAATTGAATGCTCCTTTTGCCCGAAGGGCAAAAGATCGCAAGGAACTTCTGCAAGCTCGTAGGAGCATACCTCAGCGTGCCCCTTGGGATACAGTGTATCCCATAGGGTATTAGGTGAATGCTCCTTTTTTCCTGCGGAAAAAAGATCGCAGAAAATCACGTGTAGAACGGTCATCTGCGGATAATCCCAATATCCCCCTCCTTGATGGAGGGGGGTAGGGGGCGGTGTTTGGCCCCAAGCAAACGCTTCGTGTTTCCTTGGGGACCCCAGTGGGTGTCATTGCGAGCGAGTGAAAGGAGCGAAGCAATCTCAAGGCTCGATGTATTAGCACGTCGTGCCATGGGATCGCCACGGTCGCGATGACGGATAAGATAGGCAGGTATGGGCTGACCTCAGTGTGCCACGGTCGGGTATTAAGTCAGCCCTCAGATTATAAAACTGGTCGACTTACGCGAAGCGGCGTCTACGCCAAAGTCGGCCCCTACGAGCCGTCATTGCGAGGAGCGAAGCGACGAAGCAATCTCATAGCCGAGGTCTTATGGCCTTAGTACAGTACTATGAGATGATTCCATGAACGTCATCCTTCGGAGCCACGCTCACTTCGGTCGCTCGAGATGACGTGGTTTCTGAATCAAACGGGCCGATTTAACACGAGGTGCTCAGCCAAAAGCTGCGAAAGTCGGTCCCTACGAACGCTCCCTGTTGGGTAGTTGGGGCGGTCATTTTTTTATAAGCGTTTCCCGCAGAGACGTAGGGGCATACCTCAGCGTGCCACTTGGGATACAGTGTATCCCATAGGGTATTAGGTGAATGCTCCTTTTTTCCTGCGGAAAAAAGATCGCAGAAAATCACGTGTAGAACGGTCATCTGCGGATAATCCCAATATCCCCCTCCTTGATGGAGGGGGGTAGGGGGCGGTGTTTGGCCCCAAGCAAACGCTTCGTGTTTCCTTGGGAACCCCAGTGGGTGTCATTGCGAGCGGACGCAGTACGCGAAGCTCCGAAGGATGACGCTTGCGGAGTTCCGAAGGGCGACACTTGTGGAGCAATCTTTCAATCTTCAATCTTTTAATCTGCAATCTGCAATTGCGACGAAGTCGCGTTCTTGTCCAGCTTTTGGGTAGCTTTTGTCCATCTTTTGTCCATCTTCTGGCCAGTATTTGACCAGCTTTTTTCACCCCCACAAATCTACTTCGTAGCTTTGCGGGGACCCCGAATTTGATGCTCCTTTTCTTGCTGCACAAGAAAAGATCGCAGAACGGTTGTGAGGTAAGTGTAAGAATTACAGACGCTTATCACATCTCCACCTTGCGGTCCAAACTCCTGTACTGTATAGCCTCGGAGATGTGCTGGGGTTTGATTGCGTCTGCGCCGTCAAGGTCGGCAATCGTTCTGGCAACTTTTAATATCTTATCGTGCGCCCGTGCCGAAAGCCCGAAGCGCTCCATTGCGGTCTTCAACAGGTGCTCGGAGTCCGGGCCTATCTCGCAGAACTGCCTTGCGTTCTTTGCACCCATCTGTCCGTTGCTGTAAATCGGGTGCTTGCGCTTTAGCCCCTTGAACCGCTCAAGCTGAATCTCGCGCGCCGCCACAACCCTCTTTCTTACATCCTCGGAGCGCTCACCAGACTCTCTTCGTCTTATCTCATCAAACCTCAGCTTCGGCACCTCGATGTGGATGTCGATTCTATCCAGTAACGGCCCTGAGATCCTTGATCTGTATCTTTGAATCTGCTGTGGGGTGCAGCGGCAGATGTTGACCGGGTCGGTTAAATTCCCGCACGGGCATGGGTTCATTGCCGCGACCAGGGTGAAGCGCGCCGGATAGGGGATGGAGATCTTTGCCCGGCTGATGACTACCCTGCCGTCTTCCAAAGGCTGGCGCAGAACCTCCAAAACGTTGCGCCGGAACTCCGGGAACTCGTCAAGGAACAGAATCCCGTTGTGGGCAAGGCTCACCTCGCCCGGTCTTGGGATCTGCCCGCCGCCTATGAGGCCGGCGTCTGAGATCGTGTGGTGCGGCGAACGATACGGTCGGGTGGCGACCAGGGCTTTGCCTTCCTCCAGCAGACCGGCCACCGAGTGGATGCGGGTGGTTTCAAGAGCCTCCTCAAGCGATAAGGGCGGCAGGATTGTCGGCAGCCGCTTGGCCAGCATGGTCTTGCCAGTGCCCGGGGGGCCGACCAAAAGGATGTTGTGTCCGCCTGCCGCGGCTACCTCAAGAGCGCGCTTGGCGTGCTCCTGCCCTTTGACCTCGGCAAGATCCACCGACCAGACCATCTCCTCACGGAACAGCTCGGCAACGTCAACCTTGGCAGGTTCAATTCTTTCTTCTCCGTTAAGGAATCGCACCACCTCGATAAGTGAGTTTGCCGGGTAGCAGAACCCATCGCCGCGTATGGCCGCCTCGGACGCGTTGGCCCTGGGAAGGATCAGGCCTTCGAAGCCTTCAAGCTCCTGCACCAGCGCGGCAATCGATAAAGCCCCGCGCACCGGCCTGATAGCCCCGTCAAGGGATAACTCGCCCACGATCAGGTATTTGGCCAAGGCCTCAACAGGGATCACCCCTCTGCATGCCAGTATGCCAAGGGCGATGGGCAGGTCGTAGGCAGCACCCTCTTTCCTGATGTCGGCGGGTGCAAGGTTCACGGTGATCCTTGCCGAAGGCATGGGGAAGCCTGAGTTCTTTACCGCGGCAAGCACCCGGTCCTTCGATTCCTTTACCGCGCCTTCTGGCAGACCAACGGTGGTGAACGCGGGCAGCCCGCTTCTTGCAGTATCTACCTCAACCTCGACCTTGTAGGCGTCAATGCCTAAAAGGCCAGCTGACGTTACCTTGGAGAGCATATCCTACCCATCAGAGAATAATATACACATTTGCGTCCCTTTTTCAAGTGGACTGCGGAACTCTGGTTCGGAACTCATGAACCAGCCTTTTTATCTGTCGTGGGGTGTTGCAGATAAATATCTTTTTCCCGTCGCAGCCCTCATCCAGTATCTTCATAATCGTTGGTCGGATCTTTCGGGGGTAGTTCCATATCCATTTGATGAATTCGAAATCTATCTTCTCGTGACAGCCGGGAATGGGATCAACTCGTTGCCGTGAGAACTGCCGCATCAAGCCTCTCCACAAACAGAGGTATCTGGAGTAATTGAGAAAAATTACCGTATCGGCAACTTTTAACCTTTTTTCCAGAGTACTTCCGTAGTTGCCGTCCATGATCCATTCTTCTCCTTTGATGAGCTCTCCTACCTTCCTCTTCCACTCTTGCTTAGGAGTCTGGACCCAGCCCGGGTTCCAGTAGAAGGCATCGAGATTAATCACCGGCAGCTTCAGGATATTACCAAGGGTGCGGGCCAACTTCGATTTACCTGCCCCGCCTGAGTCGAGGATCAGGATTTTTCGCATACTCATTGGAAGGCGTCGCGGAGGTGCTCTATTTCAGGCTCGTTGTCTTTCTTGATGATTACCGCTACTACATCAAACCGGCAGGGCGGAGGTTCAAGTAAGTAGTTCTTTGCAAGCCAGATTTCAGCCGCTTTTCTTAGATGGTCTTGTTTCTTGAAATTGACCGCTTCTTCAGGCCGTACGAAGTCGCTTGATGTGCGTGTTTTAACCTCTACAAAGACAACCTCTGCCCCGTCCTGCGCCACGATATCCAGCTCCCCCCATCGTGTGTGAAAGTTGCGGGCTAGGATCTTGTACTTGCGGTCTTTAAGGAATTTCTCGGCTATCTCCTCGCCTCTGCGGCCGATGGATTTACGGTTCATTGGATAATCCTATTCCGTCTTGGTTTTATCTTCCTTGTTTTTCTTCGAGAAGGTGTAGGTATAGCCCAGACCCACGCAGGCCTCGGGGATTCCCACATCCTTCTGAGGCCATACCGCTCCGGCGAAGATGTGGGTGCCGGGGAGCGGGTGCATGTTCACGAAGAAGGTCGCCGGCATGTATCCCAAGACGGTTTGGAATCCAAGGGTTAGATATTCATGCCCTTTACTGTTGGAAAAACCTGCCATAGGGGCAAATGAAGCGTAGCGAGGAAGATCGACCTCCGCCCGGATACCGAGATTGAATCTCTCCCAGGGAGTTGAAACCTTAAATCCCAGCCCGGCGAAGGGAAACGGCTCATCTAATTGATCCGGCTGGATCAGTACCCCTGCTCTTCCTACGAAGCTGAACCAGTTGGTTGGGGCATAAGTCAGTGATATGTCTGGTCTTATTCCCGAAAGCTTCACGTCTATGTCGCCCCCTTCGTGGTCAACGATTTGGTACGCCAGGCCGCCGCCCACCGTCAAACCGGGGTAGGTCCGTGCGGTATCATACATGGGGGAGACGCAGCCCGTAACACCCGTAACACACACAACACCCGTAACACACATAATAATCTTGATCCATCTTACAAATCTCATCTTATCCTCCTTTCTTCACTTAAGTTTGTAGCCTACGCCTACAGAGAAGAACGGCTTGTAGTCTTCGTAAAAGGCAAACGTCCCCGGCGAAGCAAAGATCGAAAGGTGGGGCAAAGGATGTATCCCTATAAACGGAGCAACCGGCAGGTAAAATTGTGCCAGCTCTCCCTTGAAGAAGTACACGCGAGTGCCCAGGGTGAGCCATTCGGCCTCCCCTATCCCGAACATCAGATCCGTGCTCACCCCTCCCAGTCCTACCTCCAGGCGCAGGGCAGGAGTGGGGTAATGATGGGGGGAGGAGACCTGGATTCCTATGGCTCCGTCCAGGAGAGTTGCCTTTAATCGAGGGGGAGGGCTATCGCCTTCCACGTATTCTTCCGATCTCCATCCCCAGCCTCCACCTGTCCTTAGGTGGGTCTTGAAAGAGTTACTGAACGCATATCCTACCTCAACATCGGCGCGGGGACCGATATAACGACTCGTTGCCTCGTAAAAGCCACCTATGAACTGCCCCACACCGACGCCGGCATTGACATGAAACCCCGGCTCTATCCTCGCCGTGCCGTAGAATGGGGAGACGCAGCCCGTAACACCCGCAACACACACAACACCCGTAACACACGCACTTATTCTAAGAATTGACGCGATTCGTTTATTCAGCTTCATCAATCCTCCTTTCCACAAGAAAGTATACCCATGTCTAAGGTTTGTCAAGACCCGGAGACGGGTTCATTGCAAATATCAAATTGCAAATTTTAAATCAAATTCATTGTCGCGGTCCTCCTGCTCTAATCCATTTTGCACTTTGATATTTGACCGGAGGACGACGCCTGCGGAGTAAATTTGCATTGAACGGTCCTCTTGGACTTACCTTCGACCTTGACATCCCACTCCCCAGTGTTATAGTTTAATTAGACAGTACTACGGCAGGATTTCCTAGAGATCTCAACATCAATGAGAAGGAGAATGCTATGGCGAAGCTTCCAATAGATCAGGAGGTGAAGTGTCTGCCGACTGAGGAGGCCGCGGTTGCGGCAGAAAGGGGCGAGAGTGGGGTTCAAAGATTGGCGGT
>JAYELY010000027.1:0-5655 GCA_034717795.1 Caldifarciminota bacterium | reverse complement strand
AACGAGCTAAGAAAATCCGCGAGGCAGAAGAGAAGGCGGCGCAGTGGTTTGCCGAGGGGGAGAAGGGCGAGCCGCCGGAGTTCGACTGGCGAGCGATATACTGGGGGATAGAAAGCGAGGTCAGGGCAAGCAATCCCTGGGCAGGCGCAGGCGACGACTGGCTCTGCGAATACCTCGAGGAGAAGGTGGGAAGACCTTTATACAAGGAGCTTCGCGAGGAGTTGGAGGCCAAGGAGAAGGGTGCATCGGCCAGGTGGCTTGAGGCCAAGAGCCAGCTTCAGGAAAGGGTTCGTCCGGCGTTGGTGGCGCGCACCAGGGCGTGGCAGAAGAGGTTCTCAGAAAGGGCCAGGGAGATCGAGGCGGAGGTCAAGAAGGTAGACGAGAGCGAGCGCAAGGAGTTCTGGAAGAGCAAGACCAACGCCGCACTCGAACCGATAATGGTCGAGGCGTTCACGATTGTGCGCGAGGCGTGCTACCTGCTCCTGGGCAACACATGGGACGTGCGTGGGTTCGAGACCACCTGGGACATGTTCCCCTTCAACGTTCAGGTGATAGGCGCTGTGGTGCTTCACGAGGGCAAGATCGCGGAGATGCGCACCGGCGAGGGTAAGACCCTTGCTGCCACCATGCCTCTATATCTCAACGCCCTCATGGGCCGGGGCGCTCACCTTGTAACTGTCAACGACTACCTTGCGGTGCGCGACTGCGAGTGGATGGGGCCTATCTATACCTACCTTGGTCTTTCGGTCGGCGTTATCCAGACCGGTATGAGCCCTGCCGAACGTCAGCCCATGTATGCTCGCGACATCACCTACGGCACAAACAACGAGTTCGGGTTCGATTATCTGCGCGACAACATGGTGCACTCGCTTGAACAAAAGGTGCAGCGCTCTCATGCTTACGCGATCGTTGACGAGGTTGACTCGGTTTTGATAGACGAGGCGCGAACCCCTCTCATCATCTCCGGCCCTACAGAGTACGTAGACCGCGGCTATCAACGCTACAAGTCCGGCGTGGAAAGGCTCTTTCATGCGCAGCAGCGGCTTTCCACGGATCGGGTGGCCGAGGCGGAAAGGCTCATCGAAGAAGAAAAAGAGATGGATGCCGCCCGGCTCCTGCTGATGGTCAAACGCTCAACACCGAAGCACAAGAGGCTTCTGAGAATCCTCAAGGAAGGGCCGATGATGCGGCTCGTCGAGGGTGTTGAGAATTCACTCATGCGAGACAAGAAGCTTCACGAACTCGATGCCGAGAACTACTTTACCTACGACGAGCACATGCGTGCGGTTGAGCTGAACGAGAAGGGGCGTGGTCTCTTGAATCCCAGTGACCCGGATGCTTTTACCCTGCCCGATCTCTCCACCGGGCTCGCGGAGATTGACAAGCGGGGAGACCTTAACCCCAAACAGATGCTCAAGGCAAAGGAAGAGCTATACAATGAGTACGCCCAAAGGAGCGAGATGCTCAACAATCACTACGCTCTTCTCAAGGCCTACGTTCTGTTCGACCGCGACGAAGACTACATCGTAGCCGAGGGCAAAGTCATAATCGTTGATCCGTTCACCGGTCGTCCCCAGCCTGGCCGGCGCTACTCCGACGGCCTGCACGAGGCGCTTGAGGCCAAGGAAGGGGTCAGGGTCCAGGAGGAGACCCAGACCGTTGCCAGCATCACCCACCAGAACTACTTCCGTATGTACGAAAAGCTCGCCGGAATGACAGGTACGGCTTTAACCGAGGCAGGTGAGTTCTGGAACATCTACAAGCTTGAGGTGATGGAGATTCCTACAAACAAGCCGGTGCGAAGGATAGACTACCCGGACGTCGTCTACAAGACCCGCGCCGAGAAGTACAGGGCGGTTATAGAGGAGATCGAGGAGTTGCACGAGACCGGCAGGCCGATTCTCGTGGGCACCACCTCGGTAGACGTCTCCGAAACCCTCGCGCGTATGCTCAAGCGTGAAGGCATCAACCATAACGTTCTAAACGCCAAACATCACCAGAAGGAAGCGGAGATAGTGCGCGAGGCGGGGCAGACGCACAAGGTAACCATAGCCACCAACATGGCTGGCCGCGGTACCGACATCAAGCTCGCACCCCAGGTGCTCGAAATCCCCAGCCGATGCAATGTCGAGGAGGCCGACAGCGACGCCGAGATAGAGCGCTTCAAGCGTTCCAAAGAATGCCAGGAGGATTTTCCCCGCGGGCTCATCATTCTCGGAACCGAGCGCCACGAGTCACGAAGGATAGACAACCAGCTTCGCGGACGATCTGGACGTCAGGGCGATCCGGGCGCATCCAGCTTCTTTTTAAGCCTTGAGGACGATCTTTTAAGAATCTTCGGCGCCGACCGCATGAACCAGGTTATCGAGCGGTTCGGCGGCAAGGAGATGGAGCCTATCTCCTCGCCACTTGTCACCCGCGCCATCGAGAACGCCCAGAAGCGTGTAGAGCAGAACAACTTCGAGATGCGTAAGCGGCTTCTGGAGTACGACGACGTGATGAACCGGCAGCGCGAGGAAATATATGCCACCCGTGATGAGATCCTTGCAGGACAGGACCTTGAAGGGTTATGCCGGTTCTATTTCAGCGAGGTAATCAACTCCATAGTGGATGCTCATTGCGTGGGCCACAGCGGTGACGAATGGGACTGGGAAGGGTTGGAGATGGACTTTGTAAGCTACTTCATGCTTGATTTTGAGATGCCGTCTTTAGAGGAGCGGGCAAAGATCAAGCGCGAAGAGCTTATCGGGATTCTTAACGATCGGGCGGACGAGGCGTTTAAGATACGCCGCGAGATGCTTGGCGAGGAGCAGTTCGGAGAGCTTCAGAGCCTAGTCCTTCTGACCGGTATCGACCGGCACTGGCGCGATCACCTGCGGGAGATGGACGAACTTAAGCGCGGCATAGGCCTGCGCGGCTACGGGCAGAAGGACCCCATCATCGAGTACAAGAGGGAGGCGTACACCAAGTACGAGGAGATGGTTAGGTCCCTGCAGCGCGAGACCACCAAGCTTCTGTTTCGGGCCAAGCTCAGGCAGGCTCCGGTCAGGCGCCAGGCTCCGGTACATGCCTATCAGGAAAGTGTTTCCTCTGCATTGGCCGGTGCAGCATCTAATCCCGAGGCCGGTTCGGCTCAGGGCAGGCGGAAACCGGTTAAGGTAAAGAAAAAGGTAGGCCGCAACGACCCTTGTCCGTGCGGATCGGGTAAGAAGTACAAGAAGTGCTGCTATCCAAAATACGGCTGATGCTCCTTTGCTCGCAGAGCGAGCAAAGATCGCAGGGGTCCAGATTAAGCAGAACGATTAGAGAGAGATAGGTTAGGATTAAAGATAGATGTCGAACCAAGATTTACAGATTCAAGGTATCTGGTTCCGATCTTTTTTCTTCTAGCGAAAAGGAGGATTCATAGGAGGTTCGATGGATAAGGAATTGATTGCGCCGCTCAAGGATAAGCGGGTGGTGGTGGTTTCCGGAGGCTGGTCCTCTGAACGCGAGGTATCCTTGCTCTCGGGCCGCAACGTGTTCGAGGCCTTAAGGCGTCAGGGTGTAGAGGCGGTGAGCTTCGATCTCGCCTCGCCCGACGATCTGCCAAAACTCTTAAAAGAGAAACCGGACGTTATCTTCATAGCCCTGCACGGAAAGCCTGGCGAGGACGGTTCCTTCCAGGGATTCTCGGAGGTTGCAGGCATACCTTACACCGGCTCAGGCGTTGAGGCCTCGGCGATCGGTATAGACAAGTGGGTCTCGAAGTGGGTTTTCGCCCGCAACGACATACCTACCCCCCGGTTCGTTCCCCTTCCAGGAGATGCAGATCACGTACCGGCGGCTCAAAAGGCGGCTGCTGAGTTCGGCTTCCCGGTGATAATCAAGCCGCGGTTCGAGGGCTCAAGCGTCGGCGTGCACATCGTTCACGAGGAGCTTTCGCTGCTTGAGCAGACAAGGCGCGTTCAGGCAGAGTTCGGCGACGTACTCCTTGAAGAGTTCATATCAGGCGTGACCGGAACCGCAGGCATCCTTGGCGATGAGGTCCTGCCCTTGCTCGAGCTCGTTCCCAAAACCCGAGAGTTCTACGACTACCAGGCCAAGTACACCAAGGGTGAGACACAGTTCATCTGTCCTGCCCGCATGGACGCGGAGCAGACCGAACTCACCCAGGAGCTGGCCTTGCGCGCCTTCCGATCCATAGGCGCAAGGCACTTCGGAAGGGTTGACTTCATGCTTGCAGAAAACTCCCAGCCCTATCTGCTTGAAGTCAATACCATCCCTGGCCTGACCGATCTGAGCGACCTGCCCGCCGAAGCCGAGGTTGTTGGCATCTCATACGACGAGCTTATCGTTCGCATAACACTCATGGCCATTGGGGAGCGGTGAGACTGCTCGCTTCCTTAGCGCTCCTTGCATCCACCATTCTGGGTACGTCCTATGTCGAGCATGGCCGAAAGGCTTATCTTCTGGATAGCCACGATCTCAGGATCGTAACCGCTGAAGGTTCAAGAAGGGTTCCGCTTTTCGGTTCGCCGGTTATCATACTCGTTGGTTCGCGTCCATACGTTCTTACCTCCCAGGCGCTTTTTGCCGTAGATCCAGTTAACGAGCAGGTCTCGACAGCCTTTCGACTGGATCGGGCCTACAGCTCCGCGGTGCTCGGCGCAGGCGACCGCATCTATCTTCTGGCAGCGGACGCCTTAAGCGTGGTTCAAGGCTCGGCTGCAAAGATGAGCCTTCTTTATACCTACGGGCTGCCTCGATTGGCCTCATCTATGTTCCTGCTGCCGCGAGGGGAGTTACTCTTTATTCCCTCACAGGGGCTTAATGCATTCACTTACAATCCCAACACCAGGAAGATCGCCGACGTGAAGCTTCCGTGGGCGCCGCGCTATCCCTTGCTCATCGGCTCGACCCTTGCCGACCGCGACTCGGCAGGGCTTCGTTTCTTCAACCTCGCGACCAACAAGGCATCGTCCCTTGATCTCGGTTCCGCACCCACACGCGTCAGCGCCTGGCAGGGCAAGGCGCTTGCCGCGACCGCTGCCGAACTGTTGCTCGTAGACCCTTTGTCTGCAACCGTTCTTGCCCGCAGCACCATTGCCGGCATCCGAAGGCTATCAGCGATAGATTCCGAGGGCTTTGCAACCGTGCTTGCCGGTAACAATCTAATAACAGTTAGTCTGCCCTCACTGGTTCCCGCGGATACCTTCAACGCTTCTTGCGCCCGTAACACACACTCTTCGGCTTACCCCTTCTTCGGCAAGCCGTTGTTCTGCTGCGGCGACAGGCTCGCCCTTCCCGGGGCGACCCCAAAGACCAGAAGTTACCTTGTGCAGTCGGTCAGGACAACCGAGGATAAGGCGTTCTCACTTCAGGTCGGAGCGTTTATGGACCCTGCAAGCTTCGGTCCGCTCATGGAGAACCTGGCCCGGCAGGGGCTACCCTACTATACGCTCGAAGAGCAAGGGCTTACAAAGTTCCGCGTAGGATTTTTCAGAACCCGTGCCGAGGCCAACCGCGTCAGGTCGTTTCTGGGAGATATGGACTCCTGGGTCGTTACCGAGAATGCCACGCGTTCGCTCGTCTACTCCATCCACGATCTCAACCTCGACCGCTGTCCTGACGGGATAGTTGCCAAAGCGGACAGCGTGCTCATCCTTACCCTGC